>DAORSF010000356.1:0-3318 GCA_035443405.1 Burkholderiaceae bacterium
AACTGGCTGACCCGCGCCGGCTACTCCCCTGGAGAGGAGCGCGGATTCAACCAGCAGCGCGGCCCCGGGTCAACGAAAGCCCCGGCACGGGGCCGGGATTTCTGCCGCCTCACTTCACCGCGAAGCAGTAGAAGAGCCCGTCGCCGCCGGTGCTGCGCAGCCCCTCCTGGTGGCAGCCGCGCGTGGGGTGCGCGGAGTTCCAGGATCTCGCCCACGCACTCTCGATCGGGCCCACGCGGTCGTGATGGCCGGTCATCGCCGAGCCCTCGGACCCACCCTTGGTCCAGTTGCCGCAGGTCATGTCGCCGAACGGCGCGCCCGGGAAGGCCGTGCCGTCGGCCCGCGATCCGGTCAGCATGTCGTGCCGGTTGGGCTTCTCGGTGCGGCCGTTGACCATCTGCCCCTTTTCGTCCAGCGCCGTCTGCTTGGTGACGTTGTTGCTGTCGGAGTGCAGTTCGTCGACGCTTCGCGCGATCACGACGCCCTTGGCGTTCTGCCACGGACCGGTGCCGATGCGGTCGCGCGCATTCACGAATTTCGGATCCGTGAGGCCCGAGGCTTGCGTGCTCAGGTAGGCGCGCCAGGTTCGATCGCCGGCACCCGCCGCTTTCGCGAGTGCCTGGCAGTGCCGGTCCGCGCCGTCGAGGCCGCCGAGGTTGGCGCCGTTGCCGACCCCGACGCTGGTCACGAAGAAGCTCATGTTCGCCGGGCCCGGCTGCGACGATTGCATGCCTGCGCAGCCGCCCAGTGTCGTCAGGGCTGCGGCAATCATCCAGGTCCGTCGCGTCGTGCCTTGCATGGCGTTCTCCTTGCGGATCGAGTGAGGATGTTCGTGTTCGGTCGATTGGGCGTCGCTGCACACCACACGTGCACTCTGCCGCGCGACGCACCGATTGTCTCGCTGCGACGCACAAGCCTGCACCCCGAAGATCGAAGCGGGATCGTGCTTCGCTGTCGCGCAGCAGCCGCTCGGTCGTCGATCGCCTGGTTGGCGGTTCACCGCCTCGGCCGCTGCGCCTCCCCGGTCATCGGCACGAAGCGCACCGGCAACACGGTGCGCCGCGTGATGCTTCCATCGGCCCGTTTCTCGATCAGCAGCAATTCCTGTTCGGCGAAGCTCGGGCCGACCGGAATCACCATCCTGCCACCCGGCTTCAGCTGATCCACCAGCGGCTGCGGCACCTGCGGTGCCGCGGCGGTCACGACGATGCCGTCGAAGGGCTCCTTCTCGGGCCAGCCCTGGTAGCCGTCGCCGATCTTCACTTCGACGTTGGCGTAACCGAGTGCCTCGAGCCGCAGCGCCGCCTCGCGGCCCAGCGGCTCGACGATCTCGATCGAGTAGACCTGCCGGACCAGGTCGGCGAGCACGGCCGCCTGGTAGCCGGAGCCGGTGCCGACCTCCAGCACCACGTGTCCCGGGCGCGGTTCGAGCAGATCGGTGGACAGGGCCACGATGAAGGGCTGCGAGATCGTCTGGCCTTCGCCGATCGGCAACGGACGATTGCGATAGGCATCCCTTGCCCGATTCGCCGGAACGAATTCGTGCCGTGGCACCTTGCCCATGACCGCCATGACGCGGCGGTCGAAGGTCTTGCGCCCGGTATACGACTGGGTCGCACGCGCGTCGGCGGCGATCTCATCGACCATCGCGCGGCGCTCGCGCTCGCGCTCGTCGGGCGAGGCGCCGGCGCACGAGGCGGCGCCGAGCCACATGATCGCAACGGCGAATCGGAGCATCTGCCGCACGCCCCGGATGAGATTGCGGCTGCTTCGCATCGTCACGCTCCGGTTCGACGATCTTTCGGGAACCACGCGACGTCCTGCCGAAGGTCGGCGGGAAGAGCGGCGCTCACGCCGCACCAACCGTCCCGGTCGACGGGTACCCGAAGGTGCGGACTACGCGAACACGTAGCGCGTGCCGGTCGACGATCGAAGCACCTTGCCCGCCATCTCCTGCATTGCGATGGCGATGAAGGCCTCGCCGGTGCAGTGCATCGGGATCAGCCAGTCCGGATCGATCGCCTTGATCTCGGCCACGGTCTGCCGAAGGTACTCGGGCGGGTGCGGCGCGAGATGAAACCCGCCCATCACGGCGTGCACCTTGTTGACCCCCGACACCGCCATCGCGCGGCGCACCGAGTTGACGACGCCACGGTGGCCGCACGAAGTCAATACGACCAGTCCCTTGCCCTTCAGGTTGAAGCAGGTGGCCTGCTCGTGGCTGAAATCGTCCGGGATGATCGCGACACTGCGCTTGGCTTCGGCCAGCCCCTCGGGACGGCATCCGACACCGTTGGCGAAGCCCGGCTTCATCCGGGTCGGCGCGAGCACCCGCTCGAACGACACCTGCCCGATGTGGCCGGTGGTGAACGCGTGGCCTGCGATGATCGACGGCCGGTCGGCATACAGGACCTTGAGACCCGCGTCCGCGATCGCCTGCCGGTCGAGCGTGCCGAAATCGCCCGCGGCGTCGCCGACGCCGGCCTCACGGGTACAGAAGCACTCCTCTCCACCCAGGTAGAAGGGCAACTCCTTCTTCAGTCGCCCCTTGTGCTGCGCGAGGAAGCCCGTCATGCCGCCGAAGTGATCGTAGTGACCGTGGCTGAGCACCAGCGCGTCCAGCCGCGCCGGATCGATGCCCAGCATCTCGAGGTTGTTGTTCAGCGTCTCCGGCGTATAGCCGAAGTCGATCAGGATCTGCCTCGTGTTCTGGCCCTGGCGCGTTTCCATGTGCAGCGACAGTCCCCACTCGTTCTGGAGCGCTTTGCGCGGCGGCCGGTCCTTTGCGAGCGCGAACGCGAAACGCTGTACCGCCAGGTCGCCGACCTTGCGCGTCGGCTCGAACGCGTGGTGATAGGAATCGGTGACGACGCGCACCGCGAGCGAATCGACCTCGGGCACCGCGCCCGACAGCGCCTGTGCGCGAGCGGGCCGCGGTGCAGCGCCGAGCGCTGCGCCCAGCACCCCGACCGTGGCGCCGCTCCGCAGCAGGTCGCGCCTCGAAATTTGCCCCAGGTAGCTGCCCTTCGACGTGTCGTCCATGGCTTCCTCTCCCGCGCGCCGCGCCTGTCGTTCCGCTTCGCATGGGATGGTAGCGTGCGGCGGTGGCGGCGGATAGGGGGCGCCTGCGCGCGCACTTGCGTGTTTGCGCCACTCAGGCCGGCGGCGCTCCGGTCGAGGCGGCGATCAGTCGAGGAACGCCTGCAGCGCCTGAGCCGTCTCTTCCGGCAACTCCTCCGGAATGAAGTGTCCTGCAGGCATCGCGCGTCCGCTGACCGTTCCCGCGCACTGGTCTCGCCACAACCGCAGCGGATCGAA
>DAORSF010000357.1:0-3313 GCA_035443405.1 Burkholderiaceae bacterium
TACTCGTCGCGATTCGCCGCCAGCACGAGCACGAAGTCGTCATGCGCGTCGAGCGCGAAGCCGATCAGGCACATCGGCAATTCGCGCTCATGCGTTGCGCCAGTCGCTCCACACGAATACTTCGTCGTGGCGACCGCCCATCGACAGCGCGTCGAGGCCGAGCGCTGCGGCGGCCGAACGCAGCGCCTGGGTGAACGCGTCGCAGTGGTCCGCGGCGACCGGTTCGTAGGTCTCGATCCAGGTGCGGTAGCCGGCGCCGGGCTCGTCGCGCCAGCCGAAGCGCGCGTCGACCGCGTGCGACTCGCGCATCCGACGGCCAAGCGCCGCCAGCCCCCGGCGGCACTCGTCGTTGTGCGCGAGGTCGGCGCGGAACCAGACCATGACGACGCAGTCCATCGTGGCGCGCCCGGTCAGTCGCCGGCCGGCATCGGGTAGGGCAGCGCGTCGATGCGCAGCGGCCGCCCGTCGATGCGCAGCGCGTCGGCCTGCGCGGCGGCGGCGGCTCGTGCCTCCAGCAGCAGGTCGGTGCCGCCTCCCGGCGCCGGCGCGGCGGTCACCACGAGCCCGACCGGCTCGGGGGCGCCGGCGAAGACCTCGGTCCCGGGTGCCGGCTCCGGCCCCGCAAGGTGCGCGAGGAACACGCGCCGCTTGACCTTGCCGAGGTAATGGCTGCGCGCGACGACTTCCTGGCCCGGATAGCAGCCCTTGTCGAAGCTCACGCCGCCGATGGTGTCGAAGTTGATCATCTGCGGCACGAACTGCTCGGACGTCAGCGGCACGATCCGGGCGATGCCGCTTCGCACGTCGGTCCAGCGCCAGGCGGCGCTGCCGATCGGCTGCAGGCTCGCGACCAGGCTCGCCCACAGCGACGCCAATGCGGCGGCCGGCACGACCAGCATCCAGCGCTGCAGCGGCACGCGTTCGCCGGGCGTGCCGCCGCCGACGGCAGGCAGGCCGATCACCGTCGCGGTCGCTTCGGGGGCAGCATCGATCGGCGCCCGCGCCACCGCCATCGCCGCCGGCGCGGGCAGGCCCAATCCCGCGAGCGCGCCGGCCGCCCGTTCGCCGCACAGGCCGATCACCGCAAACGCGTCGGAGCAGTCCTCGACACGCACCTTGGCGCGCAAGACGTACATCGACAGCCGCTTGCGCACCGGCGCAGCCTGCGGCTGCGGCAGCAGCAGCCGGATCTCGGACGGCTCGCGCCACGCGAGCATGGTCGCGACGAGACGGCCCTTCGGCGTGCACAGGCCGTGCCAGCGCGCTTGCGCCTCGGGCTGCCGTTCGACGTCGTTGGTGGTCAACGACTGCAGGAACCGGACCCGTTCGTCGCCGGTCAGCGCCAGCAGGCCCTGGTCGGGCAGCAGCGCGACCGAGCCCGACAGCAGGCCTTCGAACGCGAAGCGCGAGTCGTCGCAGACGGCCTGCGGACCATACGCATCGGTCGCGAAACGCGCTGCGCAGGCTTCGACGGCTGCGCGGGCGGCACTGTCGTCGGACACGAGGGGCGAGGCGGCAAGCATGACTGCTCCAGAGGAGGGCGGGATTATTATAGGCACCCCCGCCAATGCGCCGAGGTGATGACCGCTGTGTCGAAGGGCCGATTCGCAAGCCTGTCGTTCGCGCTGCTGCTGCTCGCCGCGGGCGCGGCCGCATGGGCGTGGCACGGCTTCACGGTGGCGCCGATCGCGTTCGCCACGTCGCCGGTGCGCTACACGGTTCCGAAGGGCGCCGGCGTTCGAGCGGTCGCAGCCGGCTTGCGCGCGCAGGGTGTCGACGTTTCGCCGACTCGGCTGTGGCTGTGGTACAAGCTGCGCGGCCTCGACGGCCGCCTGAAGGCGGGCACGTACGCGCTGGCTGCCCCGATGACGGTCGACGCCCTGCTCGACAAACTGGTCCGCGGCGACGTCGTGCTGGCCGAGATCCGCTTCATCGAGGGTTGGACCTTCCGGCAGATGCGCGACGCGATCGACGCGCACCCCGACCTGGGCCACGAGACGAAGGGCATCGACGAGGCCGGGCTGCTGGAACGGATCGGGGCGAAGGAGCGACGCGCCGAAGGGTTGTTTTTCCCCGACACCTACACGTTCTCGCCCGGAGTCAGCGATCTCGAGGTGTACCGCCAGGCCTATCGCAAGCAGCAGCAGGCGCTCGACGCCGCGTGGCTGGCGCGCGACCCGTCGCTGCCGTATCGCACCCCGTACGAGGCACTGGTCATGGCCTCGATCGTCGAAAAGGAGACCGGCCGGCCGCAGGAGCGCGACAAGGTTGCCGCGGTCTTCGTGAACCGGCTGCGCCGCGGGATGATGCTGCAGAGCGACCCGACGACGATCTACGGGCTGGGCGAGCGTTTCGACGGCAACCTGCGCAAGCGCGACCTGAAGGCCGACACGGACTACAACACCTACACGCGCGCCGGCCTGCCGCCGACGCCGATCGCGCTGCCGGGGAAGGCATCGATCGAAGCCGCGCTCAAGCCCGCGGACGTGCCCGCGCTGTATTTCGTCGCGCGCGGCGACGGCACCAGCGAATTCTCCAACGACCTGGCCAGCCACAACCGCGCGGTGTCTCGCTACCAGCGAAACGGACGATGAGGGGGCGCTTCATCACGTTCGAGGGGATCGACGGTGCCGGCAAGAGCACGCATCTCGACTGGTTCGTCGGGACGCTGCGCCGCCGCGGCGTCGAGGTCGTCCAGACCCGCGAGCCGGGCGGCTCGCCGCTGGCCGAGTCGCTGCGCGAACTGCTGCTGCATCGCGAGATGCCGATCGACACCGAATTGCTGCTGATGTTCGCCGCACGGCGGGACCACCTCGACCGACTCATCCGCCCTGCGCTGGCCGATGGCCGTTGGGTCGTCTGCGACCGCTTCACCGACTCGACCTACGCCTACCAGGGCGCCGGTCGCGGCGCGTCGATCGAGCGCATCGCCTGGCTCGAAAGCTGGGTGCACGGCGACCTGCAGCCCCACCGTACCTACCTGTTCGACCTCGACGCGTCGCTCGCGGCGCACAGGCGCGCGGCGGCGCGGGCGCCCGACCGCTTCGAGGCCCAAGACGTCGCGTTCTTCGAGCGCGTCCGCCGCGCCTATCGCGACCGCGCGCAGCGCGAGCCGTCACGCTTCGTCGTGCTGGACGGCGAGCAGTCCATCCCAGAGATTCGAGCGATACTCGAAGAAGACGTCGCAAGTGGCTGGAATAAATGATTTATGACTGGCTCAGACCTGCGTGGCAAAAGCTGCTCGGCCAGCGTGAAAAACTTCACCACGCGCTGCTGATCCACGGCCCGCGCGGCATCGGCAAGTCGGCGTTCG
>DAORSF010000358.1:0-3304 GCA_035443405.1 Burkholderiaceae bacterium
TTCGTCTTCGGCGATGAAGTAGTCGCGCTGCACCAGCGCGGCGTCCCACCAGCCGCCTTCGATCCGCTCCGGACCCGCCAGCAGGGTCAACGCCGAGTGCCACCACGGCCGGTTGTGGCGCTCGCTGATCGGAACCGGTTCGCGCAGCAGCCACAGGGGCCTGGGAAGATTCGCCACCGGGACGTCCGCGCCTTGCGCCGGCGCGCGTGAGCGCGCAGTGGCCGGCCGCGGCGCATCGGCCCGCGATGAACCCGGCGCCGCGTCGACCGCATCGACCCGGTAGGCTGCCTCGGGGCGGTGGTCGGCGACGAGCGACAGCCGTTGCACCTGGCGCGGGCCGAGCCGGGCCTGCAGCCGCTCGATCAGCCGCGCGAGGTTCTCCTGCGCAACGCCAGCGCCCGGGAACAGCTGGGCGCTGGCGGCCGGCAACGCCAGCACTTCATCGCAGCGCAGGCGCAGCGCGTGCACCGGCGCCGGCAGCCGGGTGACCGCCAGCCGCTCGCGCAGCAGGCTGCACAGCCGTTCGGGATCGCGGCTCGGGTCGGCGAGCCTCACCGCCAGCAGCGTGTCGGCGCGCCGGTTGCGCCGGTCGTGCTCGGCGTGCACGGCGAATGCGCGCACCGCGCAGTGGCGCGCGGCCAGCCAGCCGGCGAGCTGGTTCAGCAGCCGCCGCGCGGCGAACAGCAGCGCGTCGGCGTGCTCGACCTGCGCGAGCAGCTCGAGGCGGGTCTCGAAGCGCGCAGGCGCCTCGAACCAGCGGCGCGGCTCGGGTTGCCGGCCGAGCGCGCGGTCGAGCTCGTCGAGCAGCGCCCGGCCGCAGCGGCGCGCGAGACCGGCACGCGGCAACGCGAACAGATCGTCGACGCGGCGCGCATCGATCGCATCGAGCGTCTCGCGCTGCGCCCGGCTGCGCGCGAGCAGGCCCGCGGGCAGCGCGCGCAAGGCAGCTTCGAGCCTCGTGTCGCCGGCCTGCAGGCCGTCGCGATGGCGTGCGAACAGCCAGGCGGCGGCGGCGGTCGGTGCTGCACCGACGCGCACGGCGAAACCGAGCGCGTCCAGGCCCTGCCGCAGCTGCCCGAGCAGTGCATCGGATCCGCCGAAGCAGCGCAGGCTCGACGCCACTTCGAGCAGCAGGCCGCAGGGGACGACCGTGTCGTCGATCTCGCCGAACGGCAGGTCGGCCTGCAGGCTGACCGCCGGCGTGAACTGCAGGGCCCAGGCGGCGAGCGATTCGAGCGTCGCCTGCTGCTGCGCTTCGTCGTAGTCGCGTAGCAGCAGCTTCGGGACGAGGGCCAGCGCGGCCGCCCGCTTGATGCCGGGCGCGACGCCCGCTGCGCGGGCGGCATCGTCGGCGTCGAGGATGCGCAGGCGGTCGCAGATCGCCAGTGGGCCTGCGCCGTCGGGCGCCGCGATGCCGCGTCGCGCGATGTCGAGCGACAGGCGATCGAAGAACAGGCCGAACCACCACATGGTCCTGGAAACCGCAGCGTAGTCCTAGTTCAGCGTCCCGGCGCGCGATTCGTCGTGGCGGGCGTGGATCGTGCGCATCGGCCCGGGGGTGGACGTGGCGACTGGCGGACTCGCGCGCAGCCGGATTGCCGAAACCGGTTGCGGGAGATCGATCAGGATCGGGTCGGTCATCACCGGGCCGCGGCGCTTGAGGATCTGCACCGACAGGCGCTGATCGGGGCGCGGCAGCAGCAGCAGGCGCAGCGGCGCGGGCGAGGCCTCGAACTGCGCCGCCAGCTGCCTGAACAGGAACACCGGGCCGGTGGCGGGTTGGGCAGCCGCCTGCATGCGGCGCAGGTGCTCGGGACGGGTGCGGTCTTGCGGCAGCCAGGCGAGCAGGGCGCCGAAGGCCGTGCTCTTGAGCGTCTGCTCCACTGCCCACAGGCGGTCGGCCGCGTTGGGCGCCTGCACGATCAGCAGGTAATCGAGATCGATGCCGTGGCTGGCCAGCGCCGGCGCATAGGGCAGGTGCGGAGGCGCGAGCAGCACGACGAAGCGGTGCTCGCGCGTGAGCTGGCGCAGCAGCGGCACCAGCAGGCGCAGTTCGCCGATGCCGGATTCGCGACCGATCAACTCGGTGAGCATGCCGATCGGCCAGCCTGCGCCGGGCAGCTCGACGTCGATGGCGGGAAACCCGCTCGACAGGGCTGCGACGCTGGCGTGGCCGAGCTGGCTCGCACGCCAGACCGCGGCGGGCAGGATCGATGACATCGCGCGCTCACATCGCCTTGCCGCTGCGCAACAGTCCGACGGCGATGCCTTCGAGCGCGAAGGCGTCGCTGCGACTGTCGACGACGATCGGCTCGAAGTCGGGATTCTCGGGGAGCAGCTCGATCGTGTGGCCCTTGCGACGCCAGCGCTTGACGGTGACGTCGTCGCCGACGCGGGCGACGACGATCTGGCCGTTGCGCGCCTCGGTGGCGCGGCGCACCGCCAGCAGGTCGCCGTCGAAGATGCCGGCGTCGCGCATGCTCATGCCGCGCACCCGCAGCAGGTAGTCGGGCTTGTCGTCGAACAGGTTCGGATCGACCGCGTAGCTGGCCTCGACGTGTTCCTGCGCCAGGATCGGGCTGCCGGCAGCCACCCGCCCGACCAGCGGCAGGCTGAGCGCGATCTGCACCGCGCGCGGGACCTCGTCGATCGAATCGGGCAGCAGCTTCAGGCGGATGCCCCGCGAAGCGCCCGAGGTGAGTTCGATCACGCCCTTGCGCGCGAGCGCCTTCAGGTGATCCTCGGCGGCATTCGGCGAGCGGAACCCGAGTTGCGCGGCGATCTCGGCCCGGGTGGGCGGAAAGCCGGTGTCGGCGATGTGCTGCTTGATCAGCGCCAGGATCTGCTGCTGGCGCGCGGTGAGGTCCCGCATCGGGGGCTCCGTGTCGGTGTGTCCGGATCTGTATTTTTATACAGTACCCGGGATTTTTTCAAGTGATTTCGCAGCGCATGCCGATACCGTGGCCCCGCGCGTGGCGTGCTTCGGCCCTCGGCGCCGCAACGCCCGTTTGACCTTCGGGCGGGCGCCACTGTGCATTTGGGTACGTTTGTGGCAAAGTCGAAAAACGGGTCGGCACCCCCGATCCGCGGAATTGCATTTCCCGGTTTGCTCGCTTCAGGTGTCCCTCGAAATGCAATGAGTTCAACGGTCCGAGGAACGAGTTTCGATGGGAACCAAGATCTACGTGGGCAACCTGCCGTGGCGCGCCACCGATGCGCAGCTGTCGCAGCTTTTCGGCAATCACGGTGAAGTCGTCGATGCCAAGATCGTCACCGATCGCGAAACCGGCCGCTCGCGCGGCTT
>DAORSF010000359.1:0-3300 GCA_035443405.1 Burkholderiaceae bacterium
TACCTCGCCGGGGCCGGCCTGCTGGCGCTGTACTTCCGCGGGCCGCTCGCGAACCTGTTCGGCGTCGGCTGAGCCGGGCGCGCCTTCGCATCGAGCGAGGTCGCGCGAGCCGCGCTGTTAGACTGGGCCGATGGGCACTTCCTCCTCGACGGCACGCGTTCCCCGCCTGCTGGTCGGCCTGACCGGGGGCATCGGCAGCGGCAAGAGCACCGTCGCCGACCTGTTCGCCGCGCGCGGCGCCGTCGTCGTCGACACCGATGCGATCGCGCACGAACTGACCGGTCCCGGCGGCGCGGCGATCCCGGCGATTCGCGCCGAGTTCGGCGAAGGCGTGATCCGGTCCGACGGCGGCCTGGATCGCGACGCGATGCGCGAGCGCGCGTTCGGGGATCCGGCCGCGCGTCGCCGCCTCGAGGCGATCCTGCACCCGATGATCCGCGCCGAGTCGCGGCGCAGGCTCGACGCAGCCGACGGCCCCTACGCACTGCTGGTGGTGCCGCTTCTCGTCGAATCGGGCGACCGCGCGGGCGGCGTCGACCGCATCCTCGTCGTCGACTGCCCGGTCGAAGTGCAGATCGAACGCGTCGTGCGGCGCAACGGACTGACTCGCGAGCGCGTCCAGACGATCCTCGCCGCACAGACGAGCCGCGCGCAACGCCTCGCGGCGGCCGACGACGTCATCGACAACGCCGGCTCGCCCGACGCGCTGCCGGCGCAGGTCGATGCGCTGCATCGCCGGTACACCGGAGCGACCTGATGCGAACGTCGCGTCGATCGGTCCGCGGTTTGTCAAGCGAATCGCTTTGCGCCAGAATTCGTGCCACTTCACTCGCGCGGCGCGATGCGGATCACGCAGTACGTCCGCAGCGATGCCGTGGACGTTCCCGATTGCGGCCCAGGACGGCACCTTGATCTTGTACGAGTATCCGCTGAACGAACGCGTCCGGACGCTGCTGCGGCTGGAGGACCTGTTCGAGCGCCTCGAGCACTTCGCCGGCAAGGATCACCCGCTCGATCACCACGCCGCGCTGGTCACGCTGTTCGAGATTCTCGACGTGGCCGGCCGCGCCGACCTCAAGTCGGACCTGCTGCAGGAACTCGAGCGGCAGCGGCAGGCACTGATGGCCTTTCGCAACAACCCGGAGGTGTCCGCCGAGGCGCTCGAGCGCATCCTCGAGGAGATCGACGAGGCGGCGCGCGAACTCGGCGCGATCACCGGCAAGAGCGGTCAGCACCTGCGCGAGAACGAATGGCTGATGAGCATCCGCAGCCGCACGATCATCGCCGGCGGCGCCTGCGAGTTCGACCTGCCGTCGTACTACGCGTGGCAGCATCGCCATCACGAGGCCCGGCAGCGCGACATCGCAGCCTGGGCGGCACCGTTCAAGCCGCTCTACGACAGCCTCGCGATCGTGCTGAAGCTGCTGCGCGAGAGCGCGCAGCGGGCGACGCTGTCGGCCCAGCAGGGCAGCTACCAGCAGCCGCTCGGGGGCAAGAGCTACCAGATGGTGCAGGTTCGTCTCGACCCCGCAGTCGGCGCGATCCCCGAGATCAGCGCCAACAAGTACCTGCTGTGGATCCGCTTCACCAGCCAGGACGGCGACCTGCGCCCACGGCCGTTCGAGGGCACCGTCGATTTCGAGCTGGCGCTGTGCAACCTCTGAGCCTTGCGCCCGCGGAGCCGATGACCCTACGAACGGTGACCGTCGACTGCCCGACCTGCGGACGAAAGGTACCGTTCGAGCCTTCGAATCGCTGGCGCCCGTTCTGCTCGGCGCGCTGCAAGACCGTCGATCTCGGCGCGTGGGCGGCCGAGCGCTACCGGATCGCCGGCGACACGCGCAACGACAGTGCCGACGACTGGAGCGACGCCGCCGACACGCCGAACCGCGGCCGGGACCCCGACGCCTGATACGGCCGCGAGCCGCGCCGGCGCCGCACTTTGCCGGCAACGGCCTTCAGCGCCAGATCGCGCGCATCATCGCCAGGCCGTGCGCACCTGCGCGCAGCGCATGCTCCGCATCGCGTTCGTCGAGTCCGCCAAGCGCGAACACCGGTACGCGCGTCGCGCGCGCCAGGCGCTCGAACCCGGCCAAGCCCAGTGCGGGAGCGCCTGGGTGTGAAAGGGTTTCCCTGACCGGACCCAGCACGGCGTAGTCGGCACCGAAGTCTGCGGCACGCGCGAGCTCGACGGCATCGTGACACGATGCACCGACGATCGGCAGTCTCGGCCTGGAGACGATCGACCGCGATTCGGCCGCGCGCAGATGCACTCCGTCGCAAGCTTTCCAGTACGACGGCGGGTGAACGCTGTTGACCACCATGCGCGCGCCGTGCCGAACGCACAGCGCACGGGCGCGCCGGAACAGCGCGTCGAAGCGTTCTGCCGCCATCGCCGGCTCGCGCAGCTGCAGCAACCTCAACCCGGCACCGAGGCGCGCGGCGAGCCGCTCGAGAAAGCGCTCGTCACCGAGCTCATCGGCGCAACTGATGCCGAGCCGGTCCGGCAGGCGAAGCCACGCGATCACCGGGATCGCGGCCGGCAGCAGCGGCGCGAGATCGATTGCGGCGGGGTGGCGCCAGGCCAGCGCCTGTCCCTCGCGGGCGCGGGGCTCGCCAGACCACGAGACGATCCGGTGGAAGAACAGACGCACATGCACGTGCGGGTACACGTACTCGCGGACCACCCACGGATTCGATCCGCGCACGTCGATGCCGAGTTCCTCGTGCAATTCGCGTGCGAGCGCCTGTTCGACTCCCTCGCCGGACTCGAGCTTGCCGCCCGGGAACTCCCACCAGCCGGCATACGGCTTGCCGGCCGGGCGCTGGCCGAACAGCACGGCGCCGTCGCGTCGAATCAGCACGCCGACCGCGACGTCGACGATCTCGGACGGCATCGACGGCGCCGCGCCGGCGGGCATCGGCGCAGCGTCGCTCATGCCGACGCGCAGGCTCAGCCGCGCCCGCGGCCGCGTGCCGGTTTCGCCGCCGGCGCGCGACCGGCGCGCGCGGCCGACCGCCCCGCCTTCGCCTGGCCGCCGCGGGCACGGCGTCCCGCCCAGTCCTTCGCGAACTGCCAGGCCACCCGACCCGAGCGTGAGCCGCGCTCGAGCGCGAAGCGCAACGCGTCGGCGCGCGCCGCGACGATCTCGTTCTCGCCGCAGCCAAAACTCCCCAGCCAGTGCGCGACGATTGCCAGGTAGTCGTCCTGGCGGAACGGATAGAACGACACCCACAACCCGAAGCGCTCCGACAGCGAGATCTTCTCCTCGACCGTCTCGCCGGGATGGATCTCGCCGT
>DAORSF010000360.1:0-3284 GCA_035443405.1 Burkholderiaceae bacterium
GTGGTCGGCGGCCGCAACGAACGCTACGCGAACTGGCTGAGCCCGATCTGACCGCCGCGACGAGGGGGATCGCACGATGAGCACTCCAGCCAGCCCGGCGCGCGCGGTCGTCGAACTCGACGGCGGCGACCTTCCGGCCTACTGCCCCAACCCGAAGATGCCGCTCTGGTCCTCGCACCCGCGGGTGTACCTCGACGTTTCGCACGTCGGGCAGGCGCAATGCCCGTACTGCAGCACGATCTACCGGCTCAAGCCGGGCGCAGCCGCCGGCGACGCCCACTGAATGCGGGCGCGGCGTCCGGCGCGCGGCCCCGCGTACCCGCCCGTCACCCCATCCCGGGGCGGGCCGGCCCGGCTCGAGGGCATACGTCGTTCGCACGGACGTGAACAAAGTCGGGGCGCGCCGCGTGCGCCCCCGCCACAATGGCGCGGTCAGGCGTACGATCGAACGAACAAGCCCAAATGTGCCCGGCCGGGATACCGCCATGAGTGCCCACGCGCTCGTGATTGCTCCGAACTGGATCGGCGAAGCCGTCATGGCCCAGCCGCTGCTGGCGCTGTTGCGACAGCGCGATCCGGACATGCGCATCGACGCGCTATGCGTCCCGCGCACCGCCCCGGTCTTCGCGGCGATGCCGGAAGTCGGCCACGTGTTCCAGGCGCCCGAGCGGGCCGGACGACTTCCCCGCCTGGCCGCCCAGCTGAGCCTCGGCTGGACGCTGCGGGCGCACGGCTACCGGCGCGCGTACATGCTGGCGGATTCTCGCGGATCCGTGCTGCCGGCGCTGATCGCCGGCATCCCCGAGCGGATCGGCCCCGCCGGCGATGCGCATCGGCTGCTGCTGAACCGGACGCACGAAGCCCCGGCTTCGGGTGCGCTCCCGCTGCCCGAACGCTACGCCCGGCTCGCTTTCGAGCCGGGCGAACCCCTGCCGGGCAAGGTCCCCGCACCGCGGCTGATGCGGCGTCCGGACCGCGAGCGCGCGGTGCGTGCGCAGTTCCAACTCACCGAGGAGGGGCCGCTGATCCTGTTGTGCCCCGGCGCCGGGCACGGGCCGGCGCGGCGCTGGCCGACCCGGCACTTCGCGACGCTGGCCAACCTGCTGAGCGACGAGTGGCCGGAAGCCGACGTCGTCGTGCTCGGCTCGGCCGCCGAGCGGGCGACCGCGACCGAGATCGCCGCGCTGTCGGGGCAGCCGGTGCGCAACCTCGTCGGCCTGACCGGCGTCGAAGAGGCGCTGGCCCTCGTCTCGCAGGCCGCGGGGGTCGTCTCCGGCGACTCGGGCGTGATGCACCTGGCCGCCGCGTTCGGCCGCCCGCAAGTGGCGGTATTCGGGGCCACCGATCCGCGCCATACGCCACCCCTGTCACCTCGCGCCCACGTCGAGTGGCTGCACCTTCCGTGCAGCCCGTGCTTCGGCCACGAATGCGCCTTCGGGCACGCCGACTGCCTCGCCCACATTGCGCCGACCGCAGTGTTCGAGAGCCTGTCGAAGGCGATGCGCTTCGAGCCTGCGGGCACGCGTCCGGTTCGCTGACCCCGGCCCTCCGGCGAAGCCCCTAAACTCGGGGTTTTGTCGAACCGGATCACTGGGATGCGCCGCGCTCCGATCTTTTCCACCGCCGATGCCGTCGAGGAAGCGTTCTACGACGCGATGCAGCGCGCCGACCTGGAAGCGATGATGTCGCTATGGGCCGACGACGAGGAGGTGATGTGCGTTCACCCGGGCCACCAGCGGCTGATCGGCCTCGACGCGATTCGGGGGTCCTGGGCGGCGATCTTCGCCAACGGCGGCGTCGACGTCCGCCCTTCGGAGGTGAGAACGCACACCGGCGCGATGCTCGCCGTGCACAACCTGGTCGAGCAGGTCGTCGTCGCCGGGCGAACCGGACACGAAACCGTCGCGTGCGTCGCGACCAATGTCTACGTGAAGCACGCCAGCGGGTGGCGCATCCTGCTGCACCACTCGGGGCCGGGGGGCGAGGAGTCCCCGACGCTCAGCAGTGCAACGGTGTTGCACTGACCGCCGGACACGCGCGCGCCGGCCGCGACCGCGACCGCGACCGCGACGGGCCAGCTCGGCAAATGCCTGCTTCGTCCTATCGGCCGCCGCCGTGGCTCCCCGGGGCGCACCTCCAGACGATCTGGCCGGCGACGTTCGCGCCGCGCCCGTCGATCGCGTGGCGCCGCGAACGATGGGACACGCCCGACGGCGATTTCGTCGACGTCGATTTCGCCGACCCGTCGCTGCCCGGCGCGAGCCGCGACACGCGCCCGCCGCAGTCGATTCACGCGGGCGCCGCGGATCCCGCGCCTTCGGGCACGCCGCTGCTCGTGCTGTTCCACGGCCTGGAAGGCAGTTCGCGCAGTCACTACGCGCGCGCCTTCGCCGACGCCGCCCTGCGGCGCGGATGGCCGCTGGCGGTGCCCCACTTCCGCGGCTGCAGCGGCGAACTCAACCGCGCACCGCGTGCCTATCATTCGGGCGACTCGGCCGAGATCGACTGGATGCTGCGACGTTTCGCGCGCCTGCGCGGATCCGCATCGCCGATCGCCGCGATCGGCGTCTCGCTGGGCGGCAACGTGCTGCTCAAGTGGCTCGGCGAGCAGCGTGAAGCAGCCGGGTTCGTTTGCGCCGCGGTCGCGGTGTCGCCGCCGCAGGACCTGCACGCCAGCGCCGTCGCGCTGTCGCGCGGCTTCAACCTCGCCTACACGCGGCACTTCCTGCGCACGCTCAGGCGCAAGAGCCTGGCCAAGCTCGATCAGTTCCCCGGGCTCTACGATCGCGAGCGAACGCGACGCGCACGCGACTTCTTCGATTTCGACGACGCGGTCACTGCACCGCTGCACGGCTTCGCGAGCTGCTTCGACTATTGGGAACGCTCGTCGTGTCGACCGTTCCTCGCCGGCGTGCGCGTGCCGACACTCGTGATCAACGCCCGCAACGATCCGTTCCTGCCCGCCCGCGCACTGGCCGCTCGCGACGAGGTCTCGGACCGGGTCACGCTCGACTATCCGGCCGAGGGCGGCCACGTCGGTTTCGTGCGGGGCCCGCTGCCCGGCCGGCTCGACTGGCTGCCGGGTCGCGCACTCGACAGCGTGGCCAGGGCGCTCGCCGATGGATGAGCAGGTCCTGCGCGCGATGGCGCGATGGCCCGACGTTCCCGCGGTGTGGGGCTGGCTGCGGCTGGATCGTCGCGGTCGATGGCTGCTGGTGGATCGCGGCCGCGCCGGGTTCGACGAAGCGCGCGACGGCGCCGGCAGTCCGATCACGAACCCGCAG
>DAORSF010000361.1:0-3274 GCA_035443405.1 Burkholderiaceae bacterium
TCCCAGGCGGCGTCGGCGTCGGCGATGTTGTTGTACGACAGCTCCTTGCCCTGCAGCTGGCGTGCGGTCACCAGCGACCCGGGCGCCGGGTGCACGTCGCGGTAGAACGCCGCGCGCTGGTGCGGGTTCTCGCCGTAGCGCAGGTCCTGCAGCTTGACGAAGCGGCCGTTGGCCTGGCCGGGGAACTCGCCGCGCGTGCCGTCCGGGGCGAGCGACGACAGGTAGTCGGAGATCGCGCCGTCGTAGTTGGAGATCGCGTTGAACGCGGCCACCGCCAGCGCGAAGCGGCTCGCATCGGACAGCCCGCCGGTCTCGCGGATCTCGGCGAGCGCGCCCGCGTACTGCGAGGCGTCGGTCAGCACGCCGACCCCGCGCCAGTTCTTGGCGGCCGAACGCACCATCGCGGGGCCGCCGATGTCGATGTTCTCGATCGCGTCGTCGAGCGTGCAGTCGGCGCGCGCCACCGTGGCTTCGAACGGATAGAGGTTCACGACCAGCAGGTCGATCGGCGCGATGCCGTGCGCGGCGATCGCCTGCATGTGTGCGTCGAGCTCGCGCCGCGCGAGCAGCCCGCCGTGGATCGTCGGGTGCAGCGTCTTGACGCGTCCGTCGAGCATCTCGGGAAAGCCGGTGTGGTCGGACACCTCGACGACCGGGATACCGTGCTGCGCGAGCAGCCGGGCGGTGCCGCCGGTGGAGAGGATCGCGATGCCGAGACCGGCGAGCGATCTCGCGAGCTCGGCAACGCCGGTCTTGTCGGAGACGCTGATCAGCGCGCGGCGAACGGCGCGCGTCATGAGCGCAACATCCCGTGCTGCTGAAGCTTCTTGCGAAGGGTGTTGCGGTTGATGCCGAGCATCTCGCTGGCCCGCAGCTGGTTGCCGTGGGCCTCGCGCATCACGACCTCGAGCATCGGCCGCTCGACGGCCTGGATCACCATCTCGTAGATCGAGCACGGCTGCGTGCCCTCGAGGTCGTTGAAGTAACGCTCGAGGCTGCGAACGACCGCATCGTCCAGAGTGGGCTGTCTGCTCATGCTGCGTAGCTCCCCAGGAACCTGGTGTCGTTGGCAGCGCCGGAGACGGGCTTCGCCGCGGCGAAGCTGCCGGCCTGCACAAGGAATCGCTCGACCGCGGCCAGCTGGGCCGGCGCGTCGTCGAGCGCGTTGAAGTCGCGCAGGAAGCCTTGCGCGCCCGGCCGTCCGGCCAGGTACCATCCGACGTGCTTTCGCGCGCTGCGCACGCCGCGCACTTCGCCGTGGAATGCGTAGTGATCGAGCAGGTGCTCGCGCAGCAGCGCGGCGATCTCGGCGTCGCCGGGTTCGGGCAGCAGTTCGCCGGTTTCGAGAAAGTGCGCGATCTCGCGAAAGATCCACGGTCGACCCTGCGCGGCGCGCCCGATCATCACCGCGTCGGCGCGGGTCGCGCGCAACACGTCGCGCGCCGCCTGCGGCGAGTCGATGTCGCCGTTGGCGACCACCGGAATCGAGACCGCTGCCTTGACCTCGCCGACCGTCGCGTATTCGGCGCGTCCGCCGAAGGCGCAGGCGCGCGTGCGACCGTGCACCGCGAGCATCGCGGCGCCTGCGGCCTCGAAGGCGCGCGCCAGCCGCACGGCGTTGCGCGTCGACGGCGACGGACCGGTTCGCAACTTGACCGTGACCGGAACGTCGACCGCGCGCGCGACGGCGTCGACGATCGCGATCGCCAGAGGTTCGTCGGCCATCAGCGCGGATCCTGCCGCGACGCTGCAGACCTTCCTTGCCGGGCAGCCCATGTTGATGTCGATGACCTGTGCGCCGCGATCGACGTTGTAGCGTGCGGCCTCGGCCATCATCGCCGGGTCGGCACCGGCGATCTGCACGGCTCTCGGCTCGATCTCGCCGTCGTGATCGGTGCGCCGCGACGTCTTCACGCTGGCCCACAGCCGTGGATTCGACGCCGCCATCTCGGAGACCGCGTAACCCGCGCCGAGCCGCTTGCACAACTGGCGGAACGGCCGGTCGGTGACGCCCGCCATCGGCGCGACGAACACGCGATTGCGCAGCTCGTGCTGGCCGATCTTCATCGTCGTCGGGGTCATCGCGAGCAGGAGCGCGTGCGGTTCGTGTACGAGGGGAGCGCGATTCTAACGAAAACCGCGCTGCCCAAGAAAGCGTGCAGGGCAGCAAACCGGCAAAACGAGACGCTCGGTGAAATCCAGTCGGCAAAATCGAACCCGCAGGGTCAGCGAGCGCGCAATCCGAACATCAGCATCGCGGCGAGCCGGTCGCGCGCAGGCGCGGCGAGGTCCAGCGCGCCGAGTGCGAGCGACTCGAGGCGCGCGACCGCGGGAAGCGTGAACGCCTGCGCCAGCGCATCGGTGGCCGCGATCGTCAGGCGGCGGTCAGCGCGTCGCGCGCGGCCGAAGCGAGCCGCCGCGTCCGCGAGGGGGCGCCCGGCCGCGCGCAGGTCGCCCAGTCGCTGTGCGAGCTCGAACGCATCGCGCAGGCCGAGGTTCAGGCCCTGGCCCGCGACCGGGTGCAGCGACTGCGCGGCGTTGCCGATCGCGACCTTTGGCGCGTCCGCCTCGGGCGCGCGCACGCGCCGCTGCAGCGGCGCAAGCACGCGATCGCTGTCGAGGCGCAGCGTTCCGAGCGCATCGCCGAACGCGGCGAGCAACTCGGCGTCGAACTCGCCGGGCAGCAGCGCCGTGCGCCGCTGTGAATTCGTGGGGCGGCCGCACCAGACGAGCGCGTAGCGCCGCGCCTCCGGCAACGGCAGCAGCGCCAGCGGGCCCTCGTCGGTGAAACGCTCGAACGCCGTGCCGTGCCCGTCGCGTTCGACGACGACTTCGGCCAGCAGGGCCGCCTGGTCGAAGTCGCGCACGCGCGAAGCGCCGCCGGGGTCGCCGTCGGCGATCACCGTCAGCGCCGGCTGCGGCGCGGCGCCGCTCGCCGGCGACGACGATGCCAGGCGAGCGGCGAGCGCGTCGGAGAGCGCATCGTGCAGCGGCCCGTAGCGGAGCACGTAACCGAGCGCGGGTGCCCGCAGGTCGGACGACAGCATGCGCGTGCGGCCGGCGTGGCCGCGCAGCGACACGTCGACCTTCAGGATCGGTGCCGCCTGCGGCAGCGCGGCGACCCGCGACAACAGCTGCCAGCTGCCGAGCGACAGCGCGATCGGGCGGGCGGCGAGCCACGGCGGCAACCCGGCGGGCGCCGCGTCGATCGAGATCGACCCGGCGTCGAAGCCCTGCCGCGACAGGAACAGCGCGAGCGCCATCCCGACGGGCC
>DAORSF010000362.1:0-3271 GCA_035443405.1 Burkholderiaceae bacterium
AAGGACTATGCGCGGATGCTCGAGGTGCTGGCTCAGAAGTAGGTCGGGTGCGATCGGCCCGGTCGCTGCTGGCGATCCCGCCAGCCCCGAAGCTCGAGTCGAGATCGAGCGCTTCGGCTACGATCGCTGCATGTGCGAGTGCAACTTTCCGGTCGACCGAAGTGTCGGCAGCGACGCCGAGTTGTGGACCGCGGTTCATGGTTGACACCGAAGCGCGGCCCCGACCGAGGTCGCTCACCGACCTGTTCGTGTCCTTCACGCTGCTGGCGCTGCAGGGCTTCGGCGGCGTGCTCGCCGTCGTCCAGCGCGAGCTGGTGGAGAAGAAGCGCTGGATGACGAAGGAGGAGTTCGTCGAGGAATGGGCGGTGGCGCAGATCATGCCCGGCCCCAACGTCGTCAACCTGTCGCTGATGGTCGGCGCGCGCTACTTCGGCCTGCCGGGCGCGATGGCGGCGCTGGCCGGCATGCTGGCCGTGCCGCTGCTGATCGTGCTGGCGCTGGCGCTGGTCTACGCGGAGTTCGTGTCCGACCCGCGCGTGGCGGGTGCGTTGCGCGGCATGGGGGCCATCGCCGCGGGCCTCGTCACGGCGACGGGCCTCAAGTTGATGGGCGCCCTCGAGGCCAATGTGCTGGGCGTGCCCGTCTGCACGATCGCGGGCGTCCTGGTCTTCGCCGCCGTCGCGCTGATGAAGCTGCCGCTGGCCTGGGTGCTGCTCGGCGTGGGCGGCGCCTGCGTCGTGCTTGCCTTCCGGAAGCTCGCTTGAACCGGCCGGCAGCGGCGACGGCGAGCGCGACGCCCGCGGCATCGCGATGAGCGGCGGTGCGATCGCATTGGGCGCCAGCGACTGGCTGGCGCTGTTCGTTCATCACCTGATGCTGTCGCTGCTCGCGGTGGGCGGCGCCATCACCACTGCGCCCGAGATGCACCGCTACCTGGTCCAGCAGCAGGGCTGGCTGAGCGACCCGCAATTCAGCGCGTCGATCGCGATCGCACAAGCGGCGCCCGGTCCGAACGTGCTGTTCATCGCGCTGGTCGGCTGGAACGTGGGCCTGAACGCCGGCGGACTCGGCACCGCGCTGCTCGGCATGGCGTTGGCCATGCTGGGCATCATGATCCCTTCGACCACGCTGACTTACGTGGCGGCGCGCTGGGGCCACGAGAATCGCGAGCTGCGCGCCGTACGCGCGTTCAAGCAGGGGATGGCGCCCGTCGTGGTGGCGCTGCTGGTCGCCACCGGCTGGATCCTGACCACGGCCAATGGCTACGAGTGGAGCAACTGGCCGACCTGGACGTTGGCGTTCGCCAGCACGCTGCTGGTGTGGCGCACGAAGATCCACCTTCTCTGGCTGCTCGGCGCCGGGGCGGTCATGGGATGGCTCGGCTGGGTCTGAGCCCTTGCGATCCACGCGGACGCGCGGCACGGCGCCCTAATAGTTGCGGTAGATCTGCGGCAGTTCGTTCGGAGCCGGCGTCCGCTTCGGCTGGTCGGTGAGGCCCGCGCAGCCGGCAAGGACTGCGGCGGACAGAATGCCGATCGCGACGATCGACAGTAGCTTCTTGCATTTCATGGGGTGCTCCTTGCGGACCGCAATGGCGATGGTCCGCGCCGGTGCGCATCGCTCCCGGTGTCGACACCTTACCCCGATCGGCGGTCGGTCGGCGTTGCGGCCGGTCAAACGTTCAGGCGGATCTCGCGCACGCCGCGCCCGAGCCTTCGCCGCAGCAGCGTGCGCAGCGTGACGCCGTCGGCATAGCCGACGGCGGCGGCGATCTGGTCGAGGCTGCGGTCGGTGGTCTTGAGCAGGTGCACTGCGCGCTCGATGCGCAGGTCCTGGAACCAGGACAGCGGGCTCTTGTCCAGCACCTGGCTCATGCGCCGCGCCAGCGTGCGCTTGCTGGTGCCGACCGCCCTGGCGGCCTCGTCGAGCGAGAAGCCGATCTCGAGCCGGCCGCGCGCCCAGTGCTCGAAGCGCTCGACCAGCGGATCGGCATGCGCGAGGTGGTCGGCGACGACGTAGGCGGATTGCGAGGGGCGCTGGTCGACGATCAGGTAGCGCGCTACCAGGCCCGCGAGCTCGGGGCTTGCCTGCCGCACCAGCCAGAGCGCCATGTCGACGTGACCGAGCGCTGCGCCGGCCGTGACGAAGGGCCCCGAGCGGACCAGCATCGTCGCGTCGTCCAGCCGTACCGACGGATAGCGTTGGCGAAACAGCGGCGCGAGCCACCAGGTGGTGGTGGCCTTTTGCCGGTCGAGCAGGCCGGACTCGGCGAGCACGAAGGTGCCGATGCAGGCCGCCGCGATGCGCGCGCCCGAAGCGGCGCGCTCGCGCAGCGCCGCGGCGGCGTCACGCACGTCCGCGCGCTGCAGCGCGGGAACCAGCGTCTCGGGCATCTTGTGGCCGAGCGCGGGAATCACGACCCAGTCGGCGGCGCCCGCGTCGAGGGCGTGGGCGACCGGCACGGCGAGCCCGTGCGCGGTGCGGACCCGGCGCCGCATGCCGACCACGTCGACCTCGAGCGGCGGCACGTCGGGCGCGAATTTCGTCGCCAGCTCGTTGGCGGTGGCGAACACGTCGAGCAGCGCCGACAGCCCGGTGTCGAACACGCCGTCGAGGGCGAGCGCTCGCAGCTTCATGGCACGAACGATATCGAAAATGACAATGTTGCCAATGGTCGACGGCGCCGCGCAAGGCCAGACTTCCGGCAGGGAGGGATCTGCCATGTCGTACGAAACCCTGTTCGCGCTGTGCGCCTTCGCGCTGGTGACCTCGATCACGCCGGGACCGAGCAACCTGATGCTGCTCGCCTCGGGGGCGAATTTCGGCTTCCTGCCTACGGTGCCGCAAGTGCTCGGCATCACCGCCGGGTTCACGTCGCTGCTGCTGGCCGTCGGGCTCGGGCTCGGGGCGCTGCTCGCCGCGCTTCCGGCGTTGCACGTGGGCCTGAAGCTCGCGGGCGGCGCCTACCTGCTGTATCTCGCGTGGCGCATCGCCACGTCGCGCGCGGTCGGCAAGGGGGGCGCGATCGGAGGGCGCCCGTTGAGCTTCGTCGAGTCGGCCGCGTTCCAGTGGGTGAACCCGAAGGCATGGGTGGTCGCGCTGGCGGCGATGGCGGTCTACGCCAGGCCCGACGCGCCGTTCGCGTCGATCGCTCTGGTGTGCGCGGTGTTCGCGCTGGTCAACCTGCCGACGGTGTCGGTGTGGGCCGCGTTCGGCGTCGCGCTGCGCGGACTGCTCGACCACCCGGCGCGGCTGCGCGCGTTCAACGTCG
>DAORSF010000363.1:0-3271 GCA_035443405.1 Burkholderiaceae bacterium
TCGATGCCGTTCCCGGTGCTCGAAGGCCAGTCGATCGGCATCCTGCCGCCGGGCGTCGACGATCGCGGCAAGCCGCACGTCGCGCGGCAGTACTCGATCGCCAGCCCCCGCAACGGCGAGCGGCCCGGCTACAACAACCTGTCGCTGACCGTGAAGCGGGTCACCGTCGACCACGACGGCAGGCCGGTGCGCGGCGTCTGCTCCAACTACGTGTGCGACCTGAAGAAGGGCGACACGGTGAAGGTGATCGGGCCGTTCGGCGCGTCGTTCCTGATGCCCAACCACCCGCAATCGAACATCGTGATGATCTGCACCGGCACCGGCAGCGCGCCGATGCGCGCGATGACCGAGTACCGCCGGCGACTGCGCGGCAAGTTCGAGGGCGGCAGGCTGATGCTGTTCTTCGGCGCGCGCACGCAGAAGGAGCTGCCCTATTTCGGCCCGCTGATGAACCTGCCGCGCGACTTCATCGACGTGAACTTCGCGTTCTCGCGCGCAACCGATTCGCCGAAGCGCTACGTGCAGGACGTGATGCGCGAGCGCGCCGCCGACCTGGCGGCGATGCTGAAGGACGGCGACACCTTCGTCTACGTCTGCGGGCTCAAGAGCATGGAGGCGGGCGTGCTCGCCGCGCTGCGCGACGTGGCGACGCAGGGCGGCCTGCAGTGGGAGGAACTCGCAGGGCGGCTCAAGCGCGAAGGTCGGCTGCACCTCGAGACCTACTGATCGCGTCGCATCGCGAACCCGTTGGTCGTCGAAAGGGTGGGCTCTCCGGTCATCCTCTTCGGCGCGTTCGACCGGCACAACCTGGGCGACCTGCTGTTTCCGCACGTGCTGGCAGCCCTGTTGCCCGGGCGCGAGCTGAAGTACGCCGGCCTCGCGGACCGCGACCTTCGGCCCCACGGCGGGCACCGGGTCGAGGCCGTCGGCCGGGTGATCGCGGAACTGGGTAGGCGGCCCGCGACGCTGGTCCACGTCGGCGGTGAACTGCTCACCTGCGACGCGTGGCAGGCGGCGGTGATGCTGTCGACTCCCGGCGTCGCGCAGCGCGTGGTGGCGCGGCTGGACGCGCGGCCGCTCGACCGGGCGGACTGGGCGCGCGGCGTGCTGGGTACCGACGCGCTGGCGCCCTACGCGATCTCGCGCAAGCGGTATCCGGGCCTCGCAGGCGTGCGCTTTCACGCGGTCGGCGGCGTCGGGCTCCACGAACGGCCGGCCGCGTTGCGCGCCGAGGTACTGGCCGCGCTCGCAGCGGCCGACGACCTCAGCGTCCGGGACGCGCAGACGCAGGCACTGCTGGCGAAGGCGGGCATCGCCGCGCGCCTTGTCCCGGATCCCGTCACCCGGGTCGCCGAGCTGTTCGGCGAGCGCATTCGCCGGCAGGCCGGCGCAGGCGAGGTCGCGGGCATTCTCCGCGCCTTTCCGCGCGGGTATCTCGCGGTGCAGTTCAGCGCCGACTTCGGCGACGATGCGACGCTGGCGGCGATCGCCGTGCAGCTGGACCGCGCGGCGGCAGCCACCGGCCTCGGCGTCGCACTGTTCCGTGCCGGCGCCGCGCCGTGGCACGACGACCTCGATGTGCTGCGCCGCGTCGCCGCCCGCGCGCGGGTCGCCCCGCTCAGGGTGTTCGAGTCGCTCGACGTGTGGGACATCTGCGCGCTGCTCGCCAGCAGCCGGGGATACTGCGGCAGCAGCCTGCACGGCAGGATCGTCGCGACGGCCTTCGCGCTGCCGCGCTTGACGCTGCATCACCCGTCGCGCGCGGCGTGCCCGGGCAAGCACGCGGCGTACGCGGCGACCTGGGAGCCCGCGGTCGTGCCCGTCGCGGTCGGCGTCGACCACATCGCGCGAGGCATCGAGGACGCGCTGGCCGTCGACCCGCGACGGCTCCGGGAGACCGCCGACGCGCTGGCCGCCCGGCACCGCGAGGGCTTCGACGCGATCGCCGTGGCGCCGGCCGGCTCGCCGGGCGACCCGGGCGGTCGGGCGTGATCCTCGATCGGACCAGCGACCGGAGTCCGCTGCGTGCAGGTCGCGGACTTCACGGCCTGGCCGGGTTCCGCGATCATGCGGGGTCTCTCGAAGCATGGGGTGCTCGATGCGCCGTTCCGCACTGATCGTCTCGCTGTCGCTCGTCGCCCTGGCAGGCTGTGCGTCGCAGCCTCGCCAGGCCGAAACCGTCTGGGTGACGGTGGTCGAGGTCTACTCGCCCGAGAGCCTGCGCCAGTCGTGGAACCGGCCGCTCGCGGCAAGGGCCGGTGCGGCCGGGCTCGGCGAGGCCGACGTTGCCGCCGGGCGACTGCTGCGGGTCGCGTGCGGGCTCGGCAGCGACTACGTCTGGGGCAGCTACGCGCGACTGCCGGCCGGGATGGCCGTGCGCAGGGACGAGATCCTCGAGTTGCGCGTCGACGACCCGGGCACCGACGACCGGATGGGCCTGAATCCGGTCGTCCGCCGCGTCGCGGAATTCCCGTTTCCGGGCTCGCTGCGTGCCTACGAATTCATCCCCGACTGGCGCGAGCGCGGGCTGAGCGCGAACATCGAGCGGATCGCGCTCGCGCCGGCGCAGCGGGGGCGCTACGTGATCTCGCACAGCTACTACTCGATCAAGTGCCGGCAGCAGTGAGTGCGCCGAGCGGAGCGCGGCGCGCCGCCGGGGTCCGACTTTCGCGCGATTGCTACGTGACCCGATCGAATGTGCGTTACGCTTCACCAATGGATCCTTCGACCAGGTCGGGCCGGGCCTGCACCGGGCAGGGCCGCGCAGGGGGCGCGCCGCTGGCGAGCTGCTGCGCGCGGCCGCTGCGCTGGCTGGCGATCCTTGCCGTCGCGACCCTGGGCGCCTGTGCACACGTGAGCCTGCTCTTCGACCGGCACCCTCCGGTGGTCTTCGTCCACGGCAACGGCGACTCGTCGGCGCTGTGGCAGACGACGCTCTGGCGTTTCGAGTCCAACGGCTGGCCGCGCGAGCGGCTGCATGCCATCGACATGCCGTACCCGCTCGCGCGCGACGTCGACTCGACGCCGCAGCCCGGCCGCTCGTCGACCGATGATCAGCTCAAGCACCTGTCCGCCGAGGTCGACCGCGTGCTGGCGCGCACGGGCGCGCGCAAGGTCGTGCTGGTCGGCAATTCGCGCGGCGGCTATGCGATCCGCAACTACGTCCAGAACGGCGCGGGCGCGCAGACGGTCAGGCGCGCGATCCTCGGCGGAACACCGAACCACGGCATCTGGGCGAGCGACTTCATGCCCGGCAGCGAGTTCAACGGCA
>DAORSF010000364.1:0-3260 GCA_035443405.1 Burkholderiaceae bacterium
CCATGCGCGGGTCGAGCCACAGCGAGTAGAACTCGTTGGAGACGTCGTAGTGGTATTCGATCGCCTGGCGATCGCTCTTGCGGGTATGGCGCGCGAGCCACGACGGCAGCCGGCCGCGCGCCTGCTGGTCGTCGCTGTCCCGGGCCAGGTGCTCGGCGATCGACACGATCTCGCGGATGTCGCCGTCGACGTCGATGTGGCCCTCGACGAACGCCTCGCCCAGCGCCGACATCGAGGGCTTGAGGAAATGACGGGCCGACGCGGCGTCGTTCAGGCGCAATTCGACTCGAGGCTCGTCGTCCAGTGCAACCGCCGAGCCGTCCCAGAGCTTCACTCGCAGCGGCAGGGGCAGCCGCTTTCGCAGCCCCTCGAGGTACCTGACGACCTGCTTCTCGATCATTCCGGAATCCGTCAGCCTGTGCAGCCGACATTAAAATGCGTCCGCTGTCCGGCCGCAACCCGTGGCCGGCCGACAACGGAACGACGCATGACCGAAGCGGTCGACATCTACACCGACGGCGCCTGCAAGGGCAATCCGGGCCCGGGCGGCTGGGGGGCATTGCTGCGCTGGGGCGATCACGAGCGCGAGCTGTTCGGCGGCGAGGACGCGACGACGAACAACCGCATGGAGCTGACCGCCGTGATCCGCGCGCTGTCGGCGCTCCGGCGCAGTACGCGCGCGGTCGTCCACACCGACTCGCAGTACGTCCAGAAGGGCATCACCGAGTGGCTGCCGGCCTGGAAGGCACGCGGCTGGAAGACCGCGGACCGCAAGCCGGTGAAGAACGCGGACCTTTGGCGTGAGCTCGATGCGCTGGTCGTGCAGCATGCGGTCGAATGGCGCTGGGTCAGGGGGCATGCCGGGCATCCGGAGAACGAGCGCGCCGATGCGCTCGCGAACCGGGGCGTTCCCGGGCGACGGTGACCGCCTTGCCCGGCGAACGGCTGTGCTAGATTGACCCGTTAGACGCGGGCACGATGAAACGACTGATCACGTATCTGGTGGCGATCGCCGGGGTCGCCGGCCTCGGCTGGTGGGCTTGGGGCGTGCACCGTTCCGCGACGCCGGCGGTGGAGATCGCGACGGCGGGTGCCGCGACGCCGCCAGCCGGCGCGCCGCAGGACGGTCCGCCCGCGCGTCGCGCGCCGGCGGCGAGCGGGACCGGCGACCCGCGCGGACCGATCGGCGTCGAGGCGGCGCGCGCCGAGCGCGTGTCGCTGAGCGAGACGGTGTCTGCGGTCGGCACGCTGCGCGCCAACGAGTCGGTGACGATCAAGCCCGAGGTCGCCGGCCTCATCGAACGCATCCATTTCGACGGCGGAGCGCGGGTGCGCAAGGGCGCGCTGCTGGTGTCGCTGGACGCTTCGATCGCCGCGGCCGAGGCCGAGCAGACGCGTGCCGAGCTCGGCCTCGCGCAGGCCAACTACCAGCGCACCGCGGACCTCGCGCGGCAGCAGTTCGTCAGCGAGCGCGCCCGCGACGAGGCCGCCGCCAGCCTGAAGGTGCTCGAGGCACGTTTGAAGCTCGCGCAGGCGCGGCTGGCCAAGTCCACGATCCGTGCGCCGTTCTCCGGCGTGCTCGGCCTGCGCAACGTCAGCGCGGGCGACTTCGTCCGCGAAGGCGCCGAACTGGTCACGCTCGAAGACGTCTCGCTGATGAAGGTCGACCTGCGGCTTCCGGAGCGCTATCTCGGGCAGCTTCGCCCGGGGCAGCTGATCGAAGTGGAGTTCGACGCGTATCCGGGCCGGCGCTTCGAGGCCCGGATGGAAGCGATCGACGTGCGCGTCGACGCGGACGGGCGCTCGCTCGTTGCGAGGGGACGCCTGCCGAACGCCGACGGCCTGTTGCGCAGCGGCATGTTCGCCAAGGTGACGCTGACGCTGTCGGAGCGCGACGACGCGGTGATGGTGCCCGAAGAGGCGGTCTTTCCGGCCGGCGACGAACAGTTCGTCTACCGGATCGACGACGGCAAGGCCACGCGCGTGCGCGTGCGCACCGGCTTGCGGCGCGAGGGCCGCGTCGAGATCGTCGAAGGAGTGCGGGCCGGCGAGCTGGTCGTCACCGCCGGCCAGGTCAAGCTGAACCGGGACGGCACCGAGGTGCGCGTGGTCGAGCCGCCGCGGCCAGGCGGCTGAACGCGGGACGCGGCCATGCGCATCTCGGACACCTGCATCCGCCGTCCGGTCTTCGCGACCGTGCTGTCGCTGGTCATCGTGCTGCTGGGCCTCGTGTCCTACTCGCGGCTGCAGGTGCGCGAGTACCCGAAGATCGACGAGCCGATGGTCACGGTGACGACCGGTTACCTTGGCGCGTCGGCCGACATCATCGAAACGCAGGTCACGAAGCCGCTGGAGGACTCGATCGCCGGCATCGAAGGCGTCGACGTGCTGACCTCGATCTCCCGCCCGGAGCGCAGCCAGATCACGGTGCGCTTTCGCCTCGACCGCGACCCGGACGGCGCCGCCGCCGACGTGCGCGACCGCGTCGCGCGCGTGCGGGCGCGCCTGCCCGACACGGTCGACGAACCGGTCATCGCCAAGGTCGAAGCGGACGCGAACCCCATCATCTGGCTGGCGTTTTCGAGCGATTCGCTGTCGCCGCTCGAGGTGTCGGACATTGCCAACCGCCTTGTCAAGCCGCGGCTTCAGACGCTGCCGGGCGCCGCCGACGTCCGGATCTTCGGCGAGCGCAAGTTCGCGATGCGGATCTGGCTCGATCCCGACAGGCTGGCCGGGTTCAGGCTGACGCCTGCCGACGTCGAAGACGCGTTGCGACGACAGAACGTGGAGCTGCCATCGGGACGAATCGAGAGCCGCCAGCGCGAATTCACCGTCGTCTCGCGCAGCGACCTGCAGCAGGCGCAGGCGTTCGAGAGCGTCGTCGTGCGCACCGTCAACGGCTACCCGGTGCGCATCCGCGACGTCGGCCGGGTCGCGGTGGCGCCGCAGGACGAGCGCAGCATCGTGCGCTTCAACGGCCGGCCGGCGATCTCCCTGGGCCTGATCAAGCAGGCGACCGCCAATCCGCTGACGCTGGCGCAGGCACTGAAGACGGAGTTGCCTCGCCTGCAGCAGGAGCTCCCCGACGGCGTCTCGGTGAACATCGCCAACGACAACACGCTTTTCATCGAGCGGTCGATCCGCTCGGTGTACGTGACGATCGCCGAGGCGATCGTGCTGGTCGCGCTGGTGATCTTCCTGTTTCTCGGCACCTTGCGCGCCAGCATCATTCCTCTGGTCACGATCCCGGTGTGCCTGAT
>DAORSF010000365.1:0-3255 GCA_035443405.1 Burkholderiaceae bacterium
CGATCGCGCTGTCGGCGAACAGCGGCAGCATCGACAAGGTCAGGTAGCCGTGCGCGATCGTCGTGCCGAACGGACCCCTGGCCGCGCGTTGCGGATCGACGTGGATCCACTGGTGATCGCCGGTCGCCTCGGCGAACTGGTCGATGCGCTGCTGCGTCACCGTCACCCAGTCGCTGACCGCGACCTCCTCGCCGACCAGCGGCTTGAGTTCTGCCAGGCTCTCGAAGACGCGCATCACTCGTTCCCCGCGAAGTGGTTCAGTGCTTGGTGCCGAAGATCCGGTCGCCCGCGTCGCCGAGGCCCGGGACGATGTACGCACGCTCGTCGAGGTGGCTGTCGAGCGCGGCCACGTAGACCGGCACGCCCGGATGGGCGCGCTGGAAGACCGCGACGCCTTCGGGAGCCGCGACCAGCGCCAGGAAGCGGATCGAACCCGGCGGGACGCCGCGTTCGACCAGCAGCCTGACCGCGTGCGCCGCCGAGTGACCGGTCGCGAGCATCGGATCGCAGACGATGAACAGCCGGCCCTCGACCTCGGGCAGCCTGACGTAGTACTCGACCGGGCGCTGGTCGGCCCCGCGATAGAGGCCGATGTGCCCCTCGCGCGCCGACGGGATCAACTCGAGCAGCCCGTCGGCCATGCCGAGGCCCGCGCGCAGTATCGGGACGACCGCGACCTTCTTGCCGGCGATGACTGGCGCGACCATCTTCGCGAGCGGCGTCTCGATCGCGCGCGTGGCGAGCGGGAGGTCGCGCGTGATCTCGTAGCCCATCAGCAGCGTGATTTCGCGAAGCAACTCGCGAAAGGTGCGCGTCGACGTTCCGCGATCGCGCATGTGCGTGAGCTTGTGCTGGATGAGCGGATGATCGACGACGTGCAGGTTCGGGAAGCGCGGGTCGGTCTGCATTTCTCGGACGAACGGCGGCGCTTCAGCCACGCAGCTTGAAGCGCTGGATCTTGCCGGTCGCGGTCTTCGGCAACTCTTCGACGAACTCGACCCAGCGCGGGTACTTGAACGGCGCGAGCCGGTCCTTCACGTACGATCGCAGCTCTTCGGCGAGCGCCGGTGACGCCTTTGCGGGTTCCTTCAGCACGACGTAGGCCTTCGGCTTGATCAGCCGGTCGTCGTCGGGCACACCGACCACCGCCGCCTCGAGGACCGCCGGGTGCGATGCGATCGCCGACTCGACCTCGAACGGCGACACGTACTGGCCACTGACCTTGAGCATGTCGTCGGAGCGACCGGCATATGTGAAGTAGCCGTCGGCATCGCGCACGTACTTGTCGCCGCTGCGCGTCCACTCGCCCTGGAAGGTCTGGCGGGTCTTGTCGCGCTGGTTCCAGTACATCGCTGCGGCAGACGGCCCGCTGATGTACAGGTCGCCCACCTCGCCGTCGTCGACCTCCTGGCCGTCGTCGCCGAGCAGGCGCAGTGCGTAGCCGGGCACCGGCTTGCCGGTCGTGCCGTAGCGCACCGCGCCCGAGCGGTTCGAAAGGAACACGTGCAGCATCTCGGTCGAGCCGATGCCGTCGAGGATCTCGACGCCGGTGCGCTCGGTGAACGTCGCGCCGACCCGCGCCGGCAGCGCCTCGCCCGCGGACGTCGCGACGCGCAGCCCGAGCTGCTCGCGCGCCGGGAACGACGGGCTCGCCAGCATGCTGGCGAACAGCGTCGGCACGCCGTAGTGCACGGTCGGCCGGGCGCGCAGCTTCGCCAGCGCCTCGGGTGCCTCGCCGGTCAGCCGCAGGAACACGGCTTCCGGCGTCGGCCGCTCGGCCATCAGCACCGCAGTCGCACCAACCGACATCGGGAAGGTCAACCCGTTGCCGAGCCCGTACGCGAAGAACAGCTTGGCCGCGCTGAACACGATGTCGCCCTCGCTGATGCCGATCACCGGGCGCGCGAACAACTCCGCCGTCTGGATCAGGCTCGAGTGCACGTGCACGGTGCCCTTGGGCGCTCCGGTCGATCCCGACGAATACAGCCAGAAGCACGGCTCGTCCGCCACCGTGTCCGCCGGCTCGAAGCTGTCGTGGCCACCGGCCAGCAAGGCGTCGAAATCGCCGGATGCGCCCTGCCGCGGCGCGCCGCCGGCGGCACCGGGCGCCGTCGAGACGATCGTGTGGGCGAGCGTCGGCACCCTTGCGGCAAGGCCTTCGAACGACGGCAGCAGTGCCGCCGAGACGAACAGCGCCCGCGCGCGCGAGTCGCGCAGCATGTACTCGTAGTCCTGCGGCTTGAGCAGCGTGTTGACCGCGACCGGCACCACTCCGGCCGTGATCGCGCCGAGGAAGGCCACCGGCCAGTCGATGGTGTCGAGCATGCACAGCATCACGCGATCCTCGGGGCGCAGCCCGAGGCTGGCCAGCGACGAGGCGAAGCGGTTGACCCGCCGGGCCAACTCCGCGTAGGTGCAGCTCCCGCGATCGTCGATGAACGCGAGCCGGTCGGCGCGCCCGGCGCGCAGGTTGCGCTCGACCAGGTCGTGCGCCGCGTTGTAACGACGCGGGACCGTGACCCGCGGAGGACTCATCGAATGGTCGGCACTCGACAGCTGGGCCACGGCATCTCTCCTCAGTGCTCGATGGTATCGGGGATTATCGCGCGGATGCGTACGACGGTCGCGCAGCGCAGCCTGCGACGAAACCTCGCGTCGCGACCAGGGACGTTAGCCCACCGCGCGCGTCGGTGCAATAAACTGCCCGCGCGGCCCCGTGGAGGGCATTATCCTGGATCAAGAGCGCGCGAGGCGACGAGCATGGACGTGGTGATCCTGGTTGGAACGATGACCGGAAACGCGCAACTGGTGGCGCAGGAACTCGAGCTCGGCTTCTCCGACGTGGACACGCGCATCGTCGTCATGCCGATGGACGACCTCGATCCCGGCGTGTTCGAGCGCGACGCCGTCTTCCTCGTCTGCACCTCCACCTACGGCCGCGGCGAAGTACCCGACAACGCGCGCGACCTGTTCGATGCGCTGCAGGCGCAGCGTCCCGACCTGTCCGCGGTGCGCTACGGCATCCTCGCCCTCGGCGACAGCAGCTTCGTCGACACCTTTGCGCACGGCGGAATGCGCTTCGACCAGCTGCTCGCCGCACTTGGCGCGCGCCGCATCGGCGAGCGCGCGATCGTCGACGCCGCCGGCACCGAGCTGCCCGAGGACGCAGCCGCCCGCTGGATGCGCGCCTGGCTCGACGAAGCTCGCGCCGCGGTCGTCGCCGCCTGAAACCCGCCTGCCGGCTCGTCGGCGCGC
>DAORSF010000366.1:0-3251 GCA_035443405.1 Burkholderiaceae bacterium
GGGCGCATCAGCGCCGCGCCGAGCGCGCAGTTCAGGCCGACGGTGAGCGGGCGCGCGTGGCGCAGCGAGTTCCAGAACGCCTCGACGGTCTGGCCGGACAGGATGCGGCCGGACGCGTCGGTGACGGTGCCCGAGACCATCAGCGGCAGCCGCGGCAGGCCGGCCGCTTCGCGCTCGGCCATCAGCGTGTCGATCGCGAACACCGCCGCCTTGGCGTTCAGGGTGTCGAAGATGGTTTCGAGCAGCAGCAGGTCGACGCCACCGTCGACCAGCGCGCGCACCTGCTCACCGTAGGCGTCGCGCAACTCGTCGAAGCCCACGTTGCGCGCGCCGGGGTCGTTGACGTCGGGCGACATCGACGCCGTCCTGGGCGTCGGGCCGATCGCGCCGACCACGAAGCGCGGGCGCTGCGGCGTCGCGACGCGGTCGCAGGCCTCGCGCGCCAGCCGCGCCGACGCGAGGTTCATCTCGCGCGCGAGGTGCGCCAGCCGGTAGTCGGCCTGCGCGATCGCGGTAGCGCCGAAGGTATTGGTCTCGATCAGGTCGGCGCCGGCGGCGAGGAACTGATCGTGGATCTCGCGCACGATCTGCGGCTGCGACAGCGACAGCAACTCGTTGTTGCCCTTGACGTCGTGGACAAGGTCGGCGAAGCGCTCGCCGCGGAAGTCGGCCTCGTCGAGCCGGTAGCGCTGGATCATCGTGCCCATCGCGCCATCCAGGATCAGGATGCGGCGTTCGAGCAGTTCGCGCAGGCGGGATTCGACGGGGCTCATCGCGGGTTGGGGGCGGTGGGACGAGTGGGACGAACGGTGGGACGGCCAGTATATCGGTCGCGACCACCAACGGTGTGCGCAATTCCCGGTCGGCGCATGCGCTAGAGTCCCCGCATGCGCAGCTTCGTCCACCCCGTCCTGGCCGGCTTCGGCGCCTGCGACGCCGGCATTCTCGCCGCGCCGGGACGACCCGCAGCGGCTGCGCGCGGTCCCGAGCCCCGATCCGCTGCGCACTCCGTTCGACTGACGCCAACGTGAGCCGCCGGCCCCTGCACCTGCTCGACACGATCACCGCGATCGACGAGCGCTGCGCGGGCGCGGTGATCGTCTCGGGGTCCCACGGCGGCGTGTCGTCGACCGGCTTCGTGCTCGACGCGCCGGCGCGCCCCTTCGCGGTGTTCTTCAACGACGCCGGCGTCGGCAAGGCGCGTGCCGGCATCGTCGCACTCGAACTGCTCGAAGCGATCGGCGTGGCCTGCGCCACGTACTCGCACGACTCGGCCCGCATCGGCGACGCGTGCGATGGCTACGAGTCCGGAGTGGTCACCTACATCAACGGAATCGCCGCAGCTGCAGGGGTTCACGTCGGGCAGCGGGTGCGCGACGCGGTGGCGCTGCTCGGCGCCGGACCGCCGTGCGCAGGAACCGGCTCGGGCGAGGGCTGAGGCGGGTGGTCGTCGCATCCCATCGCGCGATCGCAGCCTCTGCACGCCCTGGCGAGCGCAGACCGGGTTCGCCGCAGCGCCGTCGCGCCAGGCGGCGCTTCGCTTGGAAGTGCGGGTCAGCCGTTCAGACCCGTCGCGCGCCCGAGAACCTCGGTCGCCAGTATCGCGCCTGCACCCCGTCGAGACGCACGGTGCCGCCCGTCGACGGCGCGTGCACGAAGCGCCCGCCGCCGACGTAGATGCCGGCGTGCGAGAAGCGGCCCCGGGTGTCGAAGAGGACCAGGTCGCCGCTGCGCACCGCGGCGAGGCGCACCGGCTCGCCGACGCCGGCGAGCCTCGCGACCGTGCGCGGCAGCGCCACGCCGGCGGCATTGCGGAACACGTAGACGATCAGGCCGCTGCAATCGAAGCCGCCCTGCGGCGTGTTGCCACCGTAGCGATACGGCGTGTCGACCAGGCTCAACGCGAGGAAGGCTGCTTCGCGCGCGAGGTCGTCGGGCACGCGGCCGGGCGGACCCGAGGTGGCCTCGCCGGCCTCGGAAGCGCCGCCGGGATCGGTGCCACCCGGCGTCCGCGGCGGCAGCGACGAGCACGCCGACAGCATCGAAGCGCCGATCAGGCCGAGCAGCCTGCGGCGGACGTCGAGGCTGACGGCCCCGTTCACGGCTGCTGCTGCGCCCGGCGACGCAGTTCCCATCCGGCGAAGGCCAGCGCCGCGAGCCCGATGCCGATCGCGTCGGCGACGAGGTCGCGCCAGTCGCCCTGCCGGTGGACGGTGAAGCCTTGCAGCAGCTCGATCAGCGCGCCGTAGGCAAGCAGCCCGGCGAGCACGCGCGAGCGCTGCGCCGGCCACGACGGCAGGCCGAGCAGGCCCAGCGCAACGAAGGCCGCGACGTGGTCGGCCTTGTCCCAGCCGGTGCCCAGCGGCGACGGCTCGGGCAGCGGCCACAGCGACAGCACCAGCACCACGGCGAGCGCGGCGGCGAAGAACAGGCGGAGGGTGCGTGCGGACATCGTCGATCGGTGAGCTCGCAGGCAAACGATACTATCAGCCACACCACGAGACGATCCCCATGCCGATTTCCGAAGACGACCTGCGGGCGATCGCCGAAGCCAGGCGGCTGCTCGAGAACCCCGGACTCGCGGCGAGGCTGACGAACGTCGTCGGCACGCCGATCGAGAAGGGCTTCGAGTTGCTGCCGCCGCGCTGGCGCGACAAGGTGGTCGACGTCACGCGCGACGGGCTCAATGCCGCGCTCGAAGTCGCGATCGCTTCGCTGCGTCGTCGATCGGGTGCCGCGCAGCCGCGACTGCACAAGCTGGCGGCCGCGGCCAGCGGTGCGGCCGGCGGCGCCTTCGGGCTGGCCGCGCTGGCGATCGAACTGCCGGTCTCGACCACGATCATCTGCCGCTCGATCGCCGACATCGCGCGCTCGCAGGGCGAGGACCTGAGTCGACCCGAGGCCCGGCTGGCGTGCCTCGAGGTGTTCGCCTTCGGCGGCGCCGCAGCGTCGGACGACGCGTCGGAGACCGCCTACTTCGCGATGCGCGCCGCGCTGTCGCGCGCGGTGTCCGAGGCCGCCGAATACCTGGCCACCCGCAAGGTCACCGATACCGGCGCGCCGGCGCTGGTGCGGCTGGTGTCGCTGATCGCGACGCGCTTCAAGGTGCAGGTGTCGCAGAAGGCTGCGGCAATGGCGATCCCGCTCGTCGGCGCGGCCGGCGGCGCGACGATCAATTACCTGTTCGTCGACCACTTCCAGGCGATGAGCCGCGGGCACTTCACGATCAGGCGGCTGGAGCGGAAGTACGG
>DAORSF010000367.1:0-3230 GCA_035443405.1 Burkholderiaceae bacterium
GCAGGATGTCGATCAGCTTGCGCGCCGACACCGTCGTGCCGTCGTCTTCCTTGCCGGCGCCGAGCTGCGCGGTGGTCTGGATCTGGATCTCGACGTCGGTGGCGAGAAACGACACGTCGTCGCCGGTCTTGCGCAACAGCACATTGGCCAGGATCGGCAGCGTGTGCCTGCGCTCGACGATGCCGGCCACGGTTTGCAGGGGCTTCAGGATCGCATCGCGGTTGGCTTTGATGAACTGCATTGCTTCAGATTCCTGTTGCTGTTGTTGGATGTATGGGGCGCAACTCTGGGGACAACCTGCCCTGCCCTGCGCGGGCATTGGGTTTGCGGCGATTTCGGGGCTGTGGAAGATCGGCACCCGGGCCTGTGGACCCGGTCGAACAACCTGGCGCTGCCCGCAAATGAGGCAGGTTGTTCACAATCGATCCCGCGCTTGTCCAGCCCTTGCCCTTGGTGCACATGCCGGTCCTCATCCGCGCAGCGTCTGGTCGAGCACGTGCAACTGGCGGTTCCACTCCTGGTCGTGCTGGCGCAGCTCGGCGATGCGCTTGACCGCGTGCATGACGGTGGTGTGGTCTCGGCCGCCGAAGGCTTCGCCGATTTCGGGGAAGCTCTTCTGCGTCAGCTCCTTGGCGAAGTACATCGCGACCTGGCGCGCGCGCGCGATGTGCGCGGGCCGGCGCTTGCTGTACATGTCGGCAACCTTGATCTTGAAGAAGTCGGCGACGGTCTTCTGGATCGACTCGATCGAGATCGGCGGACGATTCAGTTCGAGCAGGTCCTTCAGCGCCTCCTTGGCGAGGTCGGCGGTGACCTGCTTGTTGCGAAAGCGCGCGAACGCGACGACGCGCAGCAGCGCCCCTTCGAGCTCGCGGACGTTCGAACGCAGGTTCTTCGCAACGAAGAAGGCCACTTCCTCGGGCAGCTTCTCGCCGGACTGCTCGGCCTTCTTCAGCAGTATCGCGACCCGCATCTCGAGTTCGGGCGGCTCGATCTCGACGATCAGCCCCGAGCCGAAGCGCGACACCAGCCGGTCCTCGAACGCCGACAACTCCTTCGGGTACGTGTCGCTGGTGATGATCAGCTGCTTGCGCGAAGTGAGCAGCGCTTCGAAGGTGTAGAAGAACTCCTCCTGCGTGCGGTCCTTGCCGCCGAGGAACTGGATGTCGTCGACCAGAAGCAGGTCGAGCGACTGGTACTTCTTCTTGAAATCGTGCAGCGACTTGCGCTGGATGCCCCGGACCATCTCGTCGAAATAGTCCTGCGCGTGGATGTAGCGCACGCGCGCGGCAGGCTTGCGCTCGAGGATCGCGTTGCCGATCGCGTGCAGCAGGTGCGTCTTGCCGAGCCCTACCCCCCCGTACAGGAACAGCGGGTTGTACGCGGTGCCGGGCCGCTCGACCACCTGCAGCGCCGCCGACCACGCGATCTGGTTGGCCTTGCCGTGCACGAAGGTGTCGAAGGTGAGTTCGGGGCGCAGCCGGGTCTGGGCGTCGGGGGCGGCGTGCGCGGCCGGGCCGTTCGTCTCCGCCGCATCGAAGCCCGCCGCGTCGGCGTCGTCGAACCCGACGTGATCGACGCTCGCGCGCGGGGCCGCAGGCGCGCGTCCGGTGTCCGGCTGGATCGCGTCGTTCGCGGCCGCACTGCGATGGATCTCGAAGCTCACGCGCACGCCCGGCTCGATGGTCTCGCGTGCGATGGTCTCGATTCGCGACTCGAATTGCGACTTCACCCAGTTCAGCTTGAAGTGATTCGGCACGCCCAGCCGCAGCACGCGTTCGCCCTGGTCGTAGCCGAGGAAGACCAACGGCTTGATCCAGGGCTTGAACTGTTGTGCAGGGATCTCGCTTTCGAGCCGAGCCACGCAGGCGAGCCAGCGGTCCAACATGGTGTCGTTCGGTTCAGGCAAGCGTGACGGGCGAATGGGGGCGGGGCGGAACACGGAACCGCGCATTTTACCCCGTCGCGGCAGGTCGGCGCCATCCCGAAATTGACAGCCGGGCGTCTAATGCGTTGTAATGAAAGGCTTTTCCCTCCCCGGCCGAGGATTTCCCCGATGAAACGCACCTATCAACCTTCCGTCGTGCGGCGAAAGCGCACGCACGGCTTCCTCGCTCGCATGAAGACCCGTGGCGGTCGTGACGTCATCCGCGCACGCCGCGCCAAAGGCCGCAAGCGCCTCGCCGTCTGACCGCGCGCGCGTGCCGCGCGGCGCCGTCCAGGCACTGCTGCGCCAGCGGCCCGGCGTCGGCAGCGAGCACTTCAAGATCCACTTCAGGGTCCTCGCCGATCCGCCAGGCGTACTGTTCATGGCGATCCCGAAGCGTCTGCTGGCCAGGGCGGTCGATCGAAACGCCGTGCGGCGCGTCGCGCGCGAGGCCTGGCGCGCGGCGTCGCTCGCCGGCGCGCCGGTGGTCGCGATGCTTCGCATGACCGCGTCGCCGCCCGTGCGCGGCGCGCGCCACCGCAAGGCGCTGGTGCGCAAGGAACTCGACGCGGCGTTCCGGACGCTCGGCAAACGCGTCGCCGGCACGTCGCGAGACGATCGCCAGCCGTCGCCCGGCCATCCGGCTGGCGGCGGCAGTGATCGCTGATACGGAGGAACTGTCGTGAAGCGGGTGCTGGCTGCGCTGATTCGGTTCTATCGGGTGGCAATCAGCCCGATGAGCACGCCGCGATGCCGCTTCCTGCCGACCTGTTCCGACTACGCGCTGCAAGCCGTCGAGCGGCACGGCGCGCTGGCCGGCGGCTGGCTCGCCGTCCGGCGCCTGGCGCGATGCCATCCCTTCCATCCGGGCGGCCTGGACGAAGTCCCCGACCGTCCGCCGACGTTCTGCAACTGCCGCTGGCCGGCAGCGCTGCGACGCGACGAATCCACCGAACGATAGACCCATGCAGACCCAACGAATGATCCTGTGGATCGTGTTCTCGATGTCGCTGCTGTTCCTTTGGGACGCGTGGCAGCGGCACGAGGGCAGGCCGTCGCTGTTCGGCGGAGCTTCGCAGCAGGCGAGCGCGCCGGCGGGGGCCGCGGGCGGACCAGCCGCACCGCCGGCGGACGCCAGCATCCCGCCGCCGACCGTGGCCCCGCCCGATGCGAATCGCTCCGAAGTGCCGGGTGCGCAGGCGCCCGCCGGCGCGACCGGCGCGCCGGCTGCCCCGGGTGCGGCGCCGTCCGGCGGGCAGGCGATCCGGCTCGCCAACGACGTGCTGGCGCTCGACGTCGATCC
>DAORSF010000368.1:0-3229 GCA_035443405.1 Burkholderiaceae bacterium
CGTCGTCGGCAGTGCAGAAACGGATCTTCTGCGAGTCCGGTCCAGCCATCGCGGGTTCCATGGTCTCGTGCCCCCGGCGCACCCCGTGGCGCGCCCGACGCATCCACGGCTGCATTGTATGCTGCGCGCTCCACCGCACCTGCGCACCGTCATGGCCGAACGACCCGCCGACAAGCCCCGCGCCGACGCACCCGCTTCGCCCGCCACGTCGACGCCGCCGGCGGAGCCCGGCTACAAGGCGCTGACGAAGCACCTTCCGGAACCGCGCTTCGTGCCCCTTCCCGGCTACGTGCGCCTCGACGAGGCGCAGATGCTGGCGCGCGCCGAGGCGTTCCATCGGCAGATGGAACAGCGGCGCACCACGCGCCACTTCGCCGCCGACCCTGTGCCACGCCGGCTGATCGAACTCGCGATCCTGACCGCGGGGACCGCGCCATCGGGCGCGCACCGCCAGCCGTGGCGCTTCGTCGCGATCGACGATCCGCGATTGAAGGCGAAGGTGCGCGCGGCCGCCGAGGAAGAGGAACTGAAGACCTACAGCGAGCGCATGACCGACGAGTGGCGCGAGGCGCTGCATCCGCTCGGCACCGACCACGTCAAGGAGCACCTCAGCGATGCACCCTGGCTGGTGGTGCTGTTCGCCGAGAAGTACGGGTTGCGTCCGGACGGCTCGCACCGCAAGAACTACTACGTCGACGAGAGCGTCGGGATCGCCGCCGGGCTTTTCGTCGCGGCGATCCACGTGATGGGCCTGGTGACGCTGACCCACACGCCGAACCCCATGGGCTTCCTGCGCGACCTCCTCGGCCGCGGCACGAACGAGAAGGCGGTGCTGCTGATGCCGGTCGGGTATCCGCGCCCCGATGCGACGGTCCCCGACCTGCAGCGCCTGCCGCTCGAGGCGATCGTTCAGTGGAACGCCTGACGGCGTCAGGCCGCGACTTCGGCCGACACGCCGAGCGCGGTCGCGTCGGCCGCGCCCGACAGCCCGCTCAACGCAGCGTTGACCTCGCGGATCGTGACCGCGAGATCGACGATGCCCCAGCCGGCGAGCCGCTCGCGATGCATCCGCAGGTAGCGCTCGGCGTCGGCAAGGTTCGCGAACAGGTATGCGCCGCCGGCGCGCCCCGCTGCTTCGTCCTCGAGCCACAGTTTCCAGATCAGGCCGGGCTCGGTAGCGATGCTGCGCGCGAGATCGGCGAAGGCGCCGGCCAACCCCGGCCCCCACGGGCCATGGTGCGGAAAGTCGATGTGGAGCAACACTGCGTTCATGGCGCGAACCCTCGCGGAATTGTCGGAGCCGGCAATCTAGGCCGGGTCGGAATGGTTGATAATCCGATGAATTCGCAAGACATCGTTTACCACGAGTATTCAATCCATGGACACGCTGGCCAGCATGCGCGCCTTCGTGCGCGTGGTGGACCTGTCGGGCTTCGCGGCTGCGGCGCGAAGCCTCGGCATCTCGACCGCGATGGTCAGCAAGCACGTCGCGCATCTCGAGCGGCGCCTGCGGATCTCGCTGCTCACCCGCACCACCCGCCGCGTCGCGCCCACGGAGGCCGGCGCGCGCTACCACGCGCATTGCATCGAAGTGCTGCGTGCGGTCGACGAGGCGGACCGGGTCGCCGGCCGTCACGCCGAGGCGCCGAGCGGCACGCTGCGAGTGACCGCGCCGACCGAACTCGGTGACGTGCACATCGCGCCGATGGTCGCACCGCTGCTCGCGGCCTGGCCCGAGCTGTCGATCGAACTCCGGTTCTCCAACCGCGTGGTGGACCTGGTCGAGGAAGGGGTCGACGTGGCAGTACGGGTTGCGCCGCGCCTGGACACCGCGCTCGCGGGACGAAGGCTCGCCACGTCGCGCCTGCTGCCGGTGGCCTCGCCCGCGTATCTGCGCCGCCAGGGGATGCCGCGCCGCCCCGCCGACCTGCAGCAACACGTCGCGCTTCGCTTTGCGTTCGGCGCATTCCAGGGCTGGCCGTTCACGCGCGACGGCGCCACCGAGTTGATCGATCCAGTGGTTCGCCTGCAGTCGTCGAGCGCCGAGGCATTGCGGCGGGCAGCTCGCGACGGCGCGGGAATCGCGCTGCTGCCGACCTTCATCGCCGGCGACGACCTCGACGCCGGAACGCTGGTTCCGCTGCTGACCGACTGGCACGTCGGCGAACTCGGCGTCCACGCGGTCTTCGCGCAGCGTCGATACCACCCTGCGCGGCTGCGCGTGTTCATCGACGCGCTGGTCGCGCACTTCGGCGCAGACCCGCAAGCCGATCCGTTCTGGAGGCCGGACCGAATCAGCCGCGCGCGCGCTCGAGGTGCCGCACCAGCACCAGCGACTCGCCGTCGACCAGCAGCGCGCCGCTGATGTCGCGCACGGTGCTGCGCAGGTTGACCAGCTGCTTGTCGGGTCGCACGCGGACGATCTCGACCATCGCCTGCAGCAGTTGTCCGGGATGCGCGGGCTTCACGAACCTCAGCGACTGCTTCATCCATGCCGTGCCTCGGCCGGGAAGCTTCGTGCCGAGCAGGTCCGAGAACATCCCCGACAGCAGCGGGCCCGGCACGATGCGCGCCGGCAATCCGGCACGCCGCGCCGCAGCCTCGTCGAGGACGAGCGGATTGCCGTCCGCGCACAGTTCCGCGTACTCGTCGAGGTCCGCGTGCCCGAACCGGCGCGCCGCCTTCGCGCGCTGTCCGGGCGCCAGGCCGAACAGCGATCCGCCCTCGGCCGGCGGCGCTCCAGACTTCGCGGCGCGGTCGTCGGCGAGCGGAACCGTGTCGGGCCCCGTGTCCAGCGGCAGCGTGTCGGGGCCGGTATCGGACGGGAGCGTGTCCGGCTCGTCCACGCGCAACGTCGACGGGCGCGCGCCCGCGTCGACAGCGAACGCGCGCAGCACGACGCACTCGCCGATCGCGGTGTCGATCCCGCGCCCGTTGCGCCGCACCTCCACCCCGACGTCGAAGTTGTCCGGCGGCGCGCTCGCGCGCAGGTGAACCGTCGTCGCATCGCGCGCGAACGTCGGCGCCGGGAACATCAGCGTTTGTGCGATCGGCATCCACGGCGCGGCGAGGTGGCGCGTCAGCGCGCCGCAGATCAGCCCGTACAGGAACATGCCGTGCGCGACGGTCGCGCCGAAGTGCGTGCCGCGCGCGAACGCCGGGTCGCAGTGGATCGGATTGTCGTCGCGCGACAGCGCCGCGAAGCGGTCGAAGTCGCGCTGCGTGACGA
>DAORSF010000369.1:0-3214 GCA_035443405.1 Burkholderiaceae bacterium
CACGGACCACTGTCTCACGATGCAGAACAGCACCCAGTCGGTGCGGCGCGCGTTGGCGCTGCTCAAGGCGTTCGACCGCGGATCGCCGGCGCTCGGCATCACCGAGCTCGCCGCCAGGGTCGGGCTGCACAAGTCGACCGCGTATCGGCTGGCCACGACCCTCGCCGGCGAGGGCTTCCTGCGCCAGGATCCGGCCACCGGACGCTACGGCCTTGGCGACGGCCTTTACCGGATCGCCGCCGGCTTCGTCGACCAGGATCCGCTGCTGCGCGAAGGGCGCCGCACGCTCGAATCGTTGCGCGACGCCTGCGGGCACATGGTCTCGCTGGCGGTGCTCGACGACGAGCAGGCGCTGTTCGTGCTGGTGCTGGAGTCGACGCTACCGGTGCGCGCGGCCGCGATGCGTGCGGGCGACCGGCTGCCGCTCTCGGTGACCGCGGCCGGCAAGGTGCTGCTTGCGGACCTGCCGCGCGGCGAGGCCGAGGCGACGCTGCGCCGGCAGGGCACGCCGCGGCTGGCGCCAGGCAGCGTGACGTCGCGGGCCGCGCTGCTGCGCGAGCTCGCGCAGGCGCGCCGCGACGGCATCGGCTGGAGCCGCGAGGAGGCCGCCGCCGGCCTGCTGGCGCTCGCCGCGCCGGTGCGCCGCGCCGGACGTGCCGTGGCCGCGTTGAGCGTGGCCTGCCCGATCAAGCTGCTCGATGCGCGGGGGGTCGACGAGCTGGCCCGGCGCCTGCGCCGGGCGGCCGACGAGCTTTCGGACCGACTGCACGAGTGAATGGAGGGTTTCGCCATGTCCTACGACTTCATCGTCATCGGTTCAGGCCACAACGGGCTGGCCTGCGCGGCCTATCTCGCGAAGGCCGGCGCCAGCGTGCTGGTGCTCGAGCGCAGCACACGGGTGGGCGGTTCGTGCAGCACCTCAGAGGCGACGCTGCCCGGCTTCAGGCACAACATCTGCTCGGTCGTGCACACGCACATCCCCACCAGCCCGGTCTATCGCGACCTCGAGCTCGAGCGCCACGGCGTGAAGTACGTCTACCCGCAGCACCTGCGCGGCACCGTCTTCCCCGGCCACGAGAGCATCGTGATGCACCGCGACGCAGAGCGCATGGCCGCCGAGCTGGCGCGCTTCTCGGCCCGCGACGCGCAGACCTTCCGGCAGCTGGTCGCCGACTACGGCGAGTTCATCGAGTCGACCTACCTGCCGCTGATGTACTCGCCGCCGCTGCCGCCGTCGGTGCAGACCGCCCAGCTGGAGCCGTCGCCGGAGGGTCGGACGCTGCTGCAGTGGCAGGCCAGCACGCCGGTGCAACTGCTCGACGAGCTGTTCGAGAACGAGCTGGTCAAAGTGCACTTCCTCGCCAGGATGACCGTGCTCGGCTTTCCGCCGGACCAGTTCGGGCAGGGCTGGATATGCCTGTTCCGCATCCTCAAGGCCGAGGCGCCGATCTGCGTCGGCGGCTCGGGGCAACTGGCGCTCGGGCTGCGGCGCGCGGTCGAGGCGCACGGCGGCGTGGTGCGCACCGAGGCCGCCGTCAAGCGGATCCTGGTGCGCGGCAATCGCGCCACCGGCGTCGAACTCGGGGACGGCACGAAGATCGAGGCGACCCGCGCCGTCGTCACCAACGTCGAGCCGAAGAAGAGCTTCCTGCAGATGGTCGGCGAAGAGCATTTGCCGGCGCCGTTCGCCACGCGGGTGAAGAACTATCACTCGAACGGGCGCTCGCTGTTCGTGCTGCACCTGGCGCTGTCGGAGCCGCCGGACTACAGCGCCGCGGCGCGCAACCCGGCCGTCAACTCCGCCTTCAGCCAGGAGATGTTCGGGGGTAGCGTGCAGGACCAGGTGCTGGCCTACCAGGAGATCGCGATGGGGCGGCCGCCGCGCAAGGAGATGCTGCAGGTGACGCTGCCCACGCTGTTCGACCCTTCGCAGGCGCCGGCCGGCAGGCACACCGCGGTGGTCTGGCAGTACGCGCCGTACCGGATCGAGCCCGAGGGCCCGCAGGGATGGAGCAAGGTCCGCGCCGAGTACGCCGAACACCTGCTGGATCTCTGGCAGTCGTATGCGCCGAACATGACGCGCGACAGGATCCTCGCGATGACGATCCAGGATCCGACCGACACCGAGCGGCACAACGACAACCTCGTCAACGGCGTCGACGTCGTCGGCGACATGACGCCCGACCAGATGGGCTACTTCCGGCCCTTCGCCGGCTGGTCCGACTATCGCTCGCCGGTCGAAGGGCTCTACATGTGCGGCGGCTACTGCCATCCGGGCGGCGGCGTGCACGCGGGGGCCGGGCACAACGCTGCCGGGGTGATCGCGGAGGACTACAAGCTGAACCGGTGGTGGGACTGATGCCGCAACGCCAGACCCGGTTCACCGTCGCGGCGCCGCCGATCGAGGTGTGGGGCTTCGTGCGCGACGTGCACGCGCTGTGCTCGTGCATCCCCGGCGTCGAACAGGTCAGGCTGGTGGACGACACGACCGCGGAACTGACGGTGAGGGAGAAGGTCGGCGTGGTGCCGCTGATCGTGGCGCTGCGCGCGCGGATCGACTCGGAAGATCCGCCGCACCGGCTTCACGCCATCGCGACCGCCGAGCACCTGAGGATGGAGATCGACGTGGCGCTGCAGCCGAGCGGCGCTGGAACCGAAATGCTCGGCCTGATCGAGGTGAAGGGGGAGGGGCCGCTGAAGCCGGTCGTCGACGGCCTGTTCGAGCGGCGAGCCGACGAGCGCGCGGCGCAGTTCGCGCGGCATCTCGAGCAGCGCTTCGGGGCGATGGCGCCGGAAGGGATAGCGCCGCAGGCGGTCGAAGTGCCGGGGGCTGCAGCCGGGGCTACGCGGGGCTGGGTCGCGCGATTCGGCGCCTGGGTCGCGCGGGCCTGGCGACGCCTCTTCGGCGGTTCTGCGCGACCGCCCCGTTGAGGCGTGAGCGTGCCGCGCCCCGCAGCGCGCGCCGCGCTCATGAACGCGGTCTCCGACCGCGTGCCTGCGAGTCAGCGATGGCCGCGCGCGCATCGGCACTGATCCGCGAACGCAGGATCTCGATGAAGCTTTCGGCTGCGGGCGACAGCGACGCCCCTCTGCGGCTGACGATCGAGAGGTTGCGCGTCACGACCGGATCGACGAGCCTGATGGCCGCCAGGCGACCATTGTGGAAGTACCGCGTCAGGTAGGACGGCAGCACGGAAATGCCGAGGCCGTGCTG
>DAORSF010000370.1:0-3213 GCA_035443405.1 Burkholderiaceae bacterium
CAGCCGGCGATTCTCGAAGTCGTGGCGGCAGGCCTCGAGGCACCGTTCGGGCACGTAGCGCTTCGCGTTGCGTCGGCTCGCCGTCGCGGCAACGCTACCGGCTTGAACCGCGGGGCGGGCAGGACGCAAAATGCCGGGATCGGGACGCCGTCCCGCCGTCGCGCCGGGGGTCGCCATGCCGTCGCTCGCGCCGTATCCGCTCGAAGGCGGTTGCGCCTGCGGGGCGGTTCGCTATCGCGTCGAGACCGCACCGTTGTTCGTCCACTGTTGCCACTGCCGCTGGTGCCAGCGCGAGACGGGCGCGTCGTTCGCGCTCAATGCGTTGATCGAGGCCGATCGCGTCACGTTGCTCGGCGACGAGCCGGAGGTGGTGCTCACGCCGTCGCAGAGCGGCAAGGGCCAGAAGATCGCGCGCTGCCCGAAGTGCCGGGTCGCCGTCTGGAGCAACTACGCGGGCGCCGGCGACGCCATTCGCTTCGTTCGCGTGGGCACGCTCGACGATCCGGACCGGCTGAAGCCGGACATCCACCTCTACACGTCGTCGAAGCAGCCATGGGTGGTGTTGCCGGCCGGCGTGCCGGCGGTGCCGGAGTTCTATCGCATCGGCGAGCACTGGCCCGAGGAGAGCCTGCAGCGGCGGAGTGCCCCCGCCGCGGCGGCGCCGATCGTCCCGGGGTCGGCGCGCGCCTGATCGTATGATGGACGGCCCTCCATGCCGAAAGACGAGGTGCCCAAGATGAACCATCGACCGATAACCCTTTCCGTGCTGGCCGTTTCGCTCGCGCTGGCCGGCGCTGTCGTTGCCGCGGCGCCGCCGGCGCAGGCCCAGACGCAGAGCCAGGCCCAGGGCCAGGCCCAGGCACAGGAGCGGATCTACGGCAGCCAGCTGATGACGCGCAGCGAGCGCACCGAATACCGGAACCGGCTGCGGAACGCGAAGACCGCCGAGGAACGCGAGCGGATACGGAACGAACATCACGAGCGCATGCAGTCGCGGGCGCGCGAGCGCGGCGTGACGCTGCCCGACACGCCCCCGAGGAGGGGGAGCGGTGCAGGCCCCGGCAGCGGGCGGGGTGGCGGAATGGGTCCCGGAGGCAGCGGGATGGGGCCGCGCGACGGCAGCGGGATGGGACCGCGCGACGGCAGCGGGCGCTGACCTGCGGGCGATGGCGACCGCCTCGATCGTCGCCGCGCGCGGCGATGCCGACTTCGCGGCAGCGTGCGCGCTGTTCGAGGAGTACGCGGCGCAGCTCGGCATCGACCTGTGCTTCCAGGGCTTCGCCGCGGAACTGTCGGACTTGCCCGCGATGTACGGCCCGCCGGGGGGCCGCCTGCTGCTTGCGCGGCGGGGCGACGAGTTCGTCGCATGCGTCGGTGTGCGCCTGCTGTCGGGCGGCATCTGCGAGATGAAGCGCCTGTACGCGCGCGATTGCGTGCGGGGTCAAGGGCTCGGTCGCTCGATGGCAGTCACCGCGATCGCTGCCGCCCGCGAACTCGGCTACGCGCGGATGGTGCTCGATACGCTCGGCAGCATGACCGCGGCGCGCGCGCTGTACGCGTCGCTCGGCTTCCGCGAGATCGCGCCGTACTACGACAACCCGAACGCCGGCGTGAAGTACCTGGCACTGGACCTGTGATGACCGACATGAACGAGGCGCCGATCACGTACCGCGGCACGGTGTATCCCTGGCACTGCGATCACATGGGGCACATGAACGTGATGTGGTACGTCGGCAAGTTCGACGAGGCCACCTGGCAGTTCTTCTCGGGCATCGGGCTGTCGCCGTCGTTCCTGAGGGCGTCGAACCGCGGCATGGCGGCCGTCGAGCAGCGCATCCTCTACAAGCGCGAACTGCACGCCGGCGACACCGTCACGATTCGCACCGAGGTGCTCGACGTGAAGGACAAGGGCATCCGCTTTGCCCACGAGATGCGTCGCGACGAGGGCGACGTGGTCGCCGCGACCACCGTGCTGACCGGTGTGCACCTGGATACGGTCGCGCGCCGTGCCTGCCCGCTGCCGGATGAAGTGAGGCGCCGCGCGCTGGCGCAACTCAGCGCCGATCCGTCTCGCTGGGGCTGACCGGGGCCGCCGCGGTCTCGCCGAGCCGAACGTCGAGCCCGGCCGCGTGCGCCTGCTGGTCCGCGTGATACGACGAGCGCACCAGCGCGCCGACCGCAGCGTGCGAGAAGTCCATCTTTCGCGCTTCGGCCTCGAACATCCGGAACGTGTCCGGATGCACGTAGCGGCGCACCGGCAGGTGTGCGTTCGACGGCGCAAGGTACTGGCCGATCGTCAGCATGTCGATGTCGTGCGCGCGCATGTCGCGCATCACCGCGAGGATCTCGTCGTCGGTCTCGCCCAGGCCGACCATCAGGCCGGACTTCGTCGGAACGCCGGGCACGCGACGCTTGAACCCGGCGAGCAGCTTCAGCGAGTGCGCGTAGTCCGATCCAGGCCGCGCTTCGCGATACAGCCGTGGCACGGTCTCGAGGTTGTGGTTCATCACGTCGGGCGGGGCGGCCTCGAGGATCGCCAGCGCGCGGTCCATGCGCCCGCGGAAGTCGGGCACCAGGACCTCGATGCGGGTGGCCGGCGACCGTTCGCGCACCTGCCGGATGCAGTCGACGAAGTGCTGCGCGCCGCCGTCGCGCAGGTCGTCGCGATCGACGCTGGTGATCACCACGTACGACAGCTTCAGCGCCGCAATGCTCTCTGCGAGGTTTCGCGGCTCGGCGGCGTCGAGCGGCGCGGGCCGTCCGTGGCCCACGTCGCAGAACGGGCATCGCCGGGTGCAGGTATCGCCCATGATCATGAACGTGGCGGTTCCCTTGCCGAAGCACTCGCCGATGTTCGGACACGAAGCTTCCTCGCACACGGTGTGCAGCCGGTGCTCGCGCAGGATCTGCTTGATCTCGTAGAATCGCGTGCCGTGCGAGCCGGCACGCACGCGGATCCAGTCGGGTTTCTTCAGCACCTCGGCCGGCTGCACGATCTTTACCGGGATGCGCGCGGTCTTGTCGGCGCCTTTCTGCTTGACGGTTGCCGTACCGGTGGCGGCCAGCGGCCGGGGATCCGTTGACGAAGTCATCGCTTACTTTCCATCCTGCTTTCCATGGATGCGGCCAGTTGCTTGCCGAAACGGGCCGCCACGTCAGCGATGTCGACCTGCCCGACGCAGCTGCGAAGATCGGTCACCGGCAGGCCGGGGA
>DAORSF010000371.1:0-3211 GCA_035443405.1 Burkholderiaceae bacterium
TCGGGGAAGGGCGCGAGTCGATGGGCGCTGCGCTGCGTCTCGAGCAGCGCCGCGATGTCGAGCATTCCGTCGTTCCGATCCATGCCATGCCCTCGTCCCGCGATCCGGCGGTTCCCGGTCAAGGATAGCCCGGCTGCGTCGAGGAGGGCCTCCAATCCCGGCCGGCAGGCACGCGTGTGTCGTCATCGAGGCTTCATCCTCGCGCCGGCAATCGCTACGGCCGGCGTGCCGACACCAGGTGGGCCGACACGCCGAACGCGACGCTGCCGTCCTTGTCGACGAAGCGCGCCATCCCGTGCTGCGCCTGGACGACCAGCGCTTCGAGCTGCTCGTCGTCGACGAGTTCGGAGAACGACCAGCCGCGCACGTTCGTGCGAATCCACGCGTCGAGCGACGGAAAGCGCGCGGTTCCGGCCAGGGTGTCGATGCGCGCGCCTACGACGCCGGCGCGCGCGAACAGCGCGCCGAGCTCGCCGGTGTCGCCGAGCGCGAACGGCGCGCGCAGCGCGTCCGCGGCCTCCTGGCCACACACGCGTTCGAGCAGCCGCGTCAACTCGGCGAAGCCGGGGCAACGCCCGAGCGAGTCCCACACCGCGACCGCCATCCGGCCACCCGGGCGCAGCACGCGCGCCATCTCGCGCAGGCCCGCCACGCGGTCCTCGAAGAACATCAGGCCGAACTGGCACAGCGCCGCGTCGAAGCTCGCGTCGTCGAGCGGCAGCGCCTCGGCGCGGCCGGCCCGCCACGCGATGTCGGGCGACGTCCGGTTCGCGACCGCCAGCATGCCTGCATTGGGATCGATGCCGGTCACCATGCCGGCCGGGCCGAGTCGCGCCCGCGCCGCGCGCGCCAGCACGCCGGTGCCGCAGGCGACGTCGACGACGCGCCTGGCGCCGGCACGCTCGTGCACGTCCGCTCCGTCGAGCATCGGGCCGGTCCATTGGCTGAACAGCGCCGGCACGAAGAACGCCTCGTAGGTCTCGGCGGCGTCGTGCGTGACCTGTCCTGTCAGTGCGGTACTCATCGCGTGTCCCTCCGCTGTCGGGTCGCGGCACCCGCCCCGGCGGCGGGGCCGTGCGCCGTCGGCGTATGATCGACCGCGTCATGAACAGGCTCCATGACCGGGCTTCCGGATCGCTTGACGCAGCGTCCCGGGTCGCGCGATTCGACGGGCCGGTGGTCGCGTCGACGGCGGACGCGCTCGTGCCGGGCGCCGCGCCCGAGGCGGACGTGCTGTCCGAGGTGCTGCGCGCGGTGCGGCTGACCGGGTCGATGTTCTTCCTGGTCGAGGCGCGCGCGCCGTGGTCGACGCGGGCGCCGCGCGCCAGCATCCTTGCGCCGGTGGTGCTGCCAGCGTCGCGACACCTGGTCTCGTACCACATCGTGACCGAGGGTTCGTGCTGGGCAGGGATCGAGGGCCGGGCGCCGGTCCGGCTCGATGCCGGCGACGTGCTCGTGGTGCCGCACGGCGACGCCTACTTCCTCGCCGAGCCGGATCCCGCGAAGACGGCCGCCAGCGAAGCGGACACCGTCGGATTCTTCCGGGAGATGGCCGCAGGCAGGTTGCCGTCGGTGGTCGACGCGGGCGGCGGCGGCCCTGACCGGACGCACTTCATCTGCGGCTTCCTCGGCTGCGACGTGCAGCCGTTCGATCAGGTGCTCGGCGCGCTGCCGTCGATGATCCGGGTGCGTCGCGCCGCCCGCGCGAGCGATCGGATGAGCCACCTGATCGAGCTCGCGCTGTGCGAACTGCGCGAGCGCAGGCAGGGCGGCCAGGGGGTGCTGCTGCGGCTGAGCGAACTGATGTTCATCGAGGTCGTGCGCTGCTTCGTCGAATCGGCGAACGGACCGCAGACCGGATGGATGGCGGGACTGCGCGATCCGGTCGCGGGCCGCGCGCTCGCGCGGCTTCACGCGGCGCCCGCCAGGCGGTGGACGCTGCAGGAGCTGGCGGCGCAGGCCGGGACATCGCGCTCGGTGCTGGCCGAGCGCTTCGGCCGGGTCGTCGGGCAGCCGCCGATGCAGTACCTTTCGCACTGGCGGATGCAGCTGGCGGCGCAGATGCTGGCGGACCCGTCGATCAGGGTAAAGACCGTCGCGGCCTCGGTGGGCTACGAGTCCGAAGCGGCGTTCAGCCGCGCATTCAGGAAACACGCAGGCTTGGCGCCGCTCGAATGGCGCAATCGTTCCGGCGACACGATCGTTGACCCCCCGCGCCGTGTCGTTTAAACTTGTTTAAACGTCAATTCCCGGAACAGACGATGGTCACGGCAGTGAAGGTCGAGCAAACGGTACAGGAGTGGGGCAATGGCCTGGGCGTGCGGATCACGGCGCCGGTGGCCAGGGCTGCGCGATTCGCTCGGGGGCTGCGCATCACGGTCGAGGTGGTCGAGGGCGGCGTGCTTCTTCGGGCGGCAGGCAAGACGAAGCTGACGCTGGCACAGAAGCTCGAGGCCTTCGACCCGAAGCGCCACGGTGGCGAGGCAATGGCCAGCGGCCGGGTCGGCACCGAGCGCTTCTGATGGCGACGCCGGGCAGCACCTGGGCTCCGGATCGTCGAGACATGATCTGGATCGATTTCAACCCCCAGGCGGGTGGCGAGATGAAGGACGAGCACCCGATGCTGGTGTTGTCCACCAGGGCGTTCAACGAGCGCACGGGGATCGTCATCGGATTGCCCATGACGCATGCGGCGTCGAACGAAACGAATCCGTTCGCGGTGAAGTACGTCGGCCCGAAGGGCGACGTCGGCTACGTGCTGTCTCATCAGCCGGAGTCGTTCGACTGGCGAATGCGCCGCGCGCGGCCGCACCCGTGGAAGCAGGTGTCGCCATCCATGTTCGAGTCGGCCTGTGAAGAGCTGAACTCCATCATCTCGATCTGCGTCTGACAGAACTGCGCCACGGCGCCGACTCGACGGAGGCCCAATGCCCTACCTGCTCGCCCTCGACCAGGGCACCTCGAGTTCGCGCAGCATCGTTTTCGATGCCTCGGGCGCCATCGTCGCGATGGCGCAGCGCGAGTTCCCGCAGATCTTCCCGAGGCCCGGATGGGTCGAGCACGACCCGATGGAGATCTGGCGCACGCAACTGGCGACCGCGCGCGAAGCGCTGTCCGTGGCGGGTCTCGACGCTGGTGCGATCGCCGGCGTCGGCATCACCAACCAGCGCGAGACCACGGTGATCTGGGAGCGCGCCAGCGGCCGGCCGAT
>DAORSF010000372.1:0-3209 GCA_035443405.1 Burkholderiaceae bacterium
GCGATGTCGGTGAAGTCCATCGTGTCGCACGGCGACTCGATCGCCGGCTGGCGGATCGCCCAGCCCTCGTGCTTCCAGTACTGCTCGGTGAACTTCGTGCTGCCGATGCGGATCAGTTGCAGGCTCTCGAGGTCGAGCGCCTCGGGAAGCAGGATGTCGGCGAAGTGGTTGGTCTCGTCGTCGGTGTAGGCAAACGCGACGATGAACGGGAACTCGGCCAGCCGTTCTGCGACCTCCGGGGCGTTCCACGACGAGATCGCCGGGTTGGTGCGGTAGCAGAACCACAGGTCCGGCGGCGTCGTGCGCGGCCAGTTCTTCGGCGCCTGCTTCTGGAACAGCCACGGCAGGTGCGCCGGCCCCAGCGCCGGCGACCACGGCGAATCCGACACGAGCGGGACCAGCGTCTTGTAGGCGTTGCGGATGTGCGGCTTGCTCATCCAGCCATCGCGCGAGGTCTCGTTGAACTGGTAGGCCATCAGCCCGTCGGGCCCCGGCACGACCGAGCCGACGCGCGAAACGGCGGGGCGCACCAGCTTCACCGCGGTTCCGAGGGTCCCGCCGGGCACCTCGAGCGCGCCGACCAGCACCGCCAGCACGGTCCGCGCCCAGCAGCAGTGGTAGCCGCCCCAGCCGTTGTTGACGGTCTTGCCGAGCATGACCGCGACCGGCCGGAACGGCAGCGTGCGACCTTCGATCTCGATCGTCTGGCCGACGCAGGCGTGAGCCAGGTACTCGTCGGCAATGCGCCGGATGGTCTCGGCCGGGACGTCGCATTCCGCGGCCGCCCAGTCGGCCGAATAGCCCTTCATGTGATCGAGCATCGCCTGGAAGGCCGGGCGCCCGCGCGCCGCCTCGTGCGCGATGCGTTCGTCGTCGGGCCCGTGCTCGACGCCGGCCAGCGTGTACTCGCCGTCGAGCGCCGGATCGCGCAGGTCGGCGTCGTCGTGCGGCTTGGCACGGCCGTCGGCGAGGTCCCAGACCAGCGGCTTGCCGGACGCGGCATCGCGCAGGTACCAGCCGTTCGGCCCGACCAGGTAGGGCGAACTGGTGCGGTGCTTCAGGTACGGCAGGTCGCAGACCTCGCGCCAGTCGCGCTCGTGCAGGATGCGATGAATCAGGCCGAACAGGAACGCGGCGTCGGTCTTGGGCCGGATCGGCACCCATTCGGCCGACACCGCGCCGGTGATCGACAGGTGCGGCTCGACCTGGATCCGCTTGGCGCCGCGCACCCGCGCGTCCGCCTCGCGCCAGATGCCGGCGACGCCGCCCGAGGCCTCGACGTTGTTGCCGCAGTTGATGATGTAGTTCACGTACGGCGTGTCGGGCGACACGATGAACGCGCGGTGCCACAGCTCGCCGTACAGGTGCTCGGAGTGGTAGCACTTGACGCCCTGCCCGGCGCCGTAACCCTGGTCGATCGCCCCCCACGCCGCCATGAACGCCGGGAACGTGCCCATGTACTGCACCGGGGTGCCGCCGCCGCCGGTGGTGCTCGCCAGCCTTGGCACGCCTTCGTCGTTGAGCAGCCCCTTCGCACGGATCTCGCGCAGCTTCGCGCCGACGATGTCGAGCGCCTCGTCCCAGCCGATCGGCACGAAGCCGGGGTCTTCGTTGCGCCCCTTGTTCGGGTTGGTGCGCTTCATCGGCTGGCGGATGCGGTTCGGGTTGTAGGTCTTCTGCACCAGGCCGTAGGCCTTGACGCAGACCCGCCCGCCGCCGGGGTGCTGGGAGCTGATGTCGTAATTGGACTCGACGCGAGTCGCCACGCCGTTTTCGACCTCGACCGTAAGCAGGTCGGGGCCGGCGACGCATTGATAGCAGTAGATCGGGACCTTCCTGGACGCACCCATCAGGGCCTCCGCGTGGCAACCACGGACACTATTGTGCCGCACTGGCTCAGGACTGCGATTTCGCGAGCGCCTGGTCGATGTCCCACAGGATGTCGTCGATGTGCTCGAGTCCTACGGACATCCGGATCATCTCGGGCGTGACACCGGCTGCCACGAGCTGCCCGGCGTCGAGCTGGCGGTGGGTCGTGCTCGCCGGATGGCTGATGAGCGTGCGCGTGTCGCCGATGTTCACGAGGTGGCTCATGAACCGGGCGCCTTCGATGAAGCGCACCCCCGCCTGCTCGCCGCCCCTGACGCCGAACGCGAGCAATCCCGACGCTCCCCTCATCTGGCGCTTCATCAACTCGTGCTGGGGATGGTCGGGCAGGCCCGGATAGTTGACGAAGCTCACGCGCGGGTCGTCACGCAGGAACTTCGCGACCGCCAGCGCACTCGCGCAGTGGCGCTCCATTCGCAGCGGCAGCGTCTCGACGCCCTGGAGGATCTGCCAGGCGCTCGTCGGCGAGAGCGCTGCGCCGTAGACGCGCAAGGTCTCCATCCGGCAGCGCATCGTGAAGCCGAAGTCGCCGAACGTCTCGTACCAGCGGACGCCGTGGTATCCCGCGGATGGCTCGGTCATCCCGGGAAACTTGCCGTTGTCCCACGGGAACTTGCCCGATTCGACCACGATCCCGGCGAGGGTCGTGCCATGCCCGCCCAGGTACTTGGTGGCGCTGTGGACCACGATGTCGGCGCCGAACGCGCAGGGATTGCAGAGGAACGGACTGGGGACCGTGTTGTCGACGATCAGCGGCAGGCCGTGGGCATGGGCGACGTCCGCCAGCGCTCGCAGGTCGGCGACGACCAGGCTCGGGTTGCCCAGGCTCTCCACGAAGACCGCTCGGGTGCGCGGTTCGATGGCGGCGGCGAACTCGTCGGGCTTCGTCGCATCCACGAAGGTGGTCTCGATGCCGAACCTGCGCAGGTTCACGGCAAACATGGTGACGCTGCCGCCGTAGAGGGCGCCGGCCGCGACGACGTGGTCGCCGCCCTGCAGGATGGTCATCAGCGCCATCGCTTCGGCCGCCATCCCGCTGGCACTCGCGACCGCCGCACGGCCCCCCTCGAGCGCGGCGACGCGCTCCTCGAGCACGGCGACAGTCGGGTTCGACAGGCGTGAATACACGTTCCCGAAGGTCTGGAGGTTGAACAGGCTGGCCGCATGGTCGGCCGAGTCGAAGACGAACGACGTGGTCTGGTAGATCGGCACCGCGCGCGCGCCGGTGACCGCGTCGGGAATCTGTCCCGCGTGCAGGCACAGCGTTTCGATGCCGTAGCGATGGTCCGCCATCCGTTCCTCCCGATCAGTAGGGCAGCCAG
>DAORSF010000373.1:0-3191 GCA_035443405.1 Burkholderiaceae bacterium
CGGCGCACGATGGACCCAGGAGCATCCGGCATGGATCTGATCCAGCAACTCGAGCAGGAAGAGATTTCCCGGCTCGCCAAGAGCATCCCCGAGTTCGCCCCGGGCGACACGGTGGTCGTCAGCGTCAACGTCGTCGAGGGCAACCGCAAGCGCGTGCAGGCCTACGAGGGCGTGGTGATCGCGCGTCGCAACCGCGGGTTGAACTCGTCGTTCATCGTCCGCAAGATCTCGTCGGGCGAGGGCGTCGAGCGCACGTTCCAGCTCTATTCGCCGCTGATCGCGAGTATCGAGGTGAAGCGCCGTGGCGACGTGCGCCGCGCCAAGCTGTACTACCTGCGTAGCCGCTCGGGCAAGTCGGCGCGCATCAAGGAAAAGCTGCCGGGCAAGTCGGTCCGCGCCGGCGGCGCCACGGGCGCCTGAGGATGCACCTGAGGGGTATGCCTGAGGGGTATACCTGAGGGGTATACCTGAGGGGTGCGCAGGATAGGGAGCGCCTGGAGAACAGGGGGGCCGTGAGAGTCACCTGAGACGCACCTGAGACGCACCTGAGAGGCGCCGGAGGGCGGCGCCGGAGAATCCGGCGGCGAATGCCGCGGCGACGGGAACTGGCGCGAGCCGGGCTCGGAGTACGGCGCGAAACGGTGCGCGAGACCCACGACAGGGCGCATGACTGCGCCCTGTCGCACTTTCCGGTTCAAGGACATGAAGTCGGTCGATGCGGGCAGCGGGGTCGAGCAGGGCAACAGCGTGTGGACGCAGTTGCCGCGCTTCGATCCGCGCGAGATGCCGATCGCGGCCACCGACGAGTCCTTGCCGGCCGTGCACCCCGAGCGGCTCGACCCGGATGCGCTGCGCAGCCGCTTCGCGCGGCCGCCGGCCTGGGAGCCGGAGCAGACCGACGATCGCTTCCGCATCGACCAGTCCGACCCGCGGGATGCCGCGGTGCTCGTGCCCATCGTCGCGCACGCGGCCGGCACGACCGTGCTGTTGACGCAACGCACCTTGCACCTCAGGCATCACTCGGGCCAGGTGGCGTTTCCAGGCGGGCGCGTCGAGGCCGGCGATCCGTCGCCGGTCGACGCGGCACTGCGCGAGGCGCACGAGGAAGTGGGCCTGGCACCGTCGCGCGTCGAGGTGATCGGCCGCCTCCCCGAATACCTGACCGGCACCGGTTTCCGCGTGACCCCGGTGGTCGGTCTGATCCTTCCCGGCTTCGAGCCGCGACCCGATCCCACCGAGGTCGCGCAGGTCTTCGAGGTGCCGCTCGCCTTCCTGATGGATCCGCGCCATCACCAGCGTCGCAGCGTGCGCATGGACGCCGGCGAGCGCCTGTTCTTCGCGATGCCTTACCGCGCGCCCGGCGCGGTCGACGAGCACTTCATCTGGGGCGCCACCGCGGCAATGCTGCGAAACCTGTATCGTCTGCTCGTCGCCTGAGCCGACCGATCTGGACCGGGATGGGATTCGTCGCACTGATCTTCGCGCTGCTGATCGAGCAGGGACGGCCGCTGCCGGGCGACAACTACGTTCACCGGATGGCCACGTCGCTGGCCGACCTGGTGCGCGGCGCCACCGACGCCGGCGAGCGCCAGCACGGGGTGTACGGATGGATCGCCGTCGTCGCCACCGGCGTGATCGGCGTCGCGCTGCTCGAGTGGCTGGCGGCGCTGGCCCATCCACTGGCGCTGTTCGTCGTGCACGTCGCGGTGCTGTACCTGACCGTGGGCTTCCGCCAGTTCAGCCACGCGTTCACCGAGATCCAGATCGCACTGGCGAGCGACGACGCCGACGGCGCCCGGCGCGTGCTCGAGCGCTGGCTGAAGCAGACCGATCCCGACGACCTGGCCGACCGGCCGCGACGCGAGACGCCGGTCAACGAGGTGTGCCGGCAGGCGATCGCGCATGCGCTGGTGGCCGCGCATCGCCACGTCTTCGGCCCGCTGTTCTGGTACATCCTGCTGCCCGGCGCGGTGGGACCGGTGCTCTATCGCTTCGCGGAGTTGCTGGCGCGGCGCTGGGGCAGCGCGGTGGCCGAGGGGGCCGGACGCGTCGTGGAGCCCTACGGGTACTTCGCTTCGCGTGCGTACCGCGCAATCGACTGGCTGCCGGCCCGCCTGTCGGCGGCGGGGTTCGCGATCGTCGGCAACTTCGAGGATGCCGTGTATTGCTGGCGCGGTGCCGTCGCCGCCGGGACGACCGACGACCAGCGCCCGCTATTGCTCGCGGCCGGTGGCGGCGCGCTCGGCCTGCGCGTGGCCGAGCCTTCGCTCGAGGCGCGCTGGGCGGCCGGTGAGCAGGGCTTCGAGTGGCAGGGGGCCGAGCCCGACGCCAGCGGCCTGCGCAGCTCGGTCGGCCTGGTCTGGCGCTCGGTCGTGCTCTGGATCAGCCTGTTCGCGATGTTGACCATCGCCGCCTGGCTCGGGGGCTGACCGCGCACGTTCGCACGTTCTCAGTCCGCCTCGTCGCCGATGCGGACGTACAGGCGATGGCGTTGCGCGTCGATCTCGCCACGCTCGGCCGCGTCGCGGATCGCGCAACCGGGCTCGTCGCGGTGGCGGCAGTTGTTGAAACGGCAGCGCCCGAGCAGCGGGACGAACTCGCGCATCGCGTGCATGCGCTGGGATTCCGAGAGGTGCGCGAGCCCGAAACTCTGGAAGCCCGGCGTGTCGACGATGCGTGCGTCGGTGGCGACCTGCGCCGGGAGCTCGAACATCCGGCTGAAGGTCGTCGTGTGGCGGCCGCTCGACAGCGCTGCCGAGATCGCCTGCGTGCGCAGGTCGGCGTCGGGCACCAGCGTGTTGACCAGCGTCGACTTGCCCATGCCGGACTGGCCGATCAACAGCGTGGTGCGCCGCGCGAGCCAGTCGCGCAGCGCGGCGCGTGCGGCGTCCGGCTGCGTGCGCGCGGCGATCTCGAACACCCGGTAGCCGAGCGCGCGATACACCGCGATCCGTGGCGCGATCGCGCGCGTCGCTTCGGCGAGATCGGACTTGTTGACGATCAGTGCCGCTTCGATCCCGGCCGTCTCGATCGCGATCAGCATCCGCAGCAGTAGCGCTTCGGAGAACGGCGGGTCGCCGGCGACGACGACGCCAGCCTGGTCGACGTTGGCTGCGAGCAGCTTGCTGCGCCAGCGGTCGCTGCGCTGCAGCGTCGTGCGCCTCGGGCACAGGGACTCGATCACGGCCTGG
>DAORSF010000374.1:0-3188 GCA_035443405.1 Burkholderiaceae bacterium
GCCGGTACGGTCGACATGGGCCGCGACGCTGAATCGGGCAAGCAGGTTCGACAAACGATCCGACATGGCGAGACGCTCTGAAGTGGAGTCGGCATTCTATGCCACAGAGCGGCTCATGCACGGGCTTTCGGCGCCCGGCCCGCCGCGCTGGCCCGCGCTCAGCTGCAGCGCAGGTGACGCTCGCGCGCGATGCGCAGCACCTCGTCGGGGTCGCGCCGCCACCAGCGCGTCGACAGGATCTCGACTTCGTGGAAACCCCGATAGCCGTGCCCTTCGACCATCCCCCGCAGCGCGGGCAGGTCGATCACGCCATCGCCCATCATGCCGCGGTCGAGCAGCAGGTCGGTGGTCGGCACCAGCCAGTCGCAGATGTGATAGGCGAGCAGCCGCTCGGGTCGCGCCCGCTCGAGGGCACGTGGCAGGTTCGGATCCCACCAGACGTGATACGCGTCGACCGCGACGCCGATCGCGCCAGACGGTCGTCCGCCCGCCAGGTGCGGGTCGAGCACGTCGCAGATGTCCAGCGCCTGGTCCAGCGTGTTCACGCAGGCACGGTCGGCGCAGTACATCGGATGCAGCGGCTCGATCGCCAGCGGCACGCCGCTCTCGCGCGCGTGGTCGAGCACCGCGGCGATGCCGTCGATCACCATCTGCCGTGCTCCGGGCAGGTCCTTCGAGCCGGCAGGAATGCCGCCGACCACGAGCACCAGGCAGCGCGCGCCGATCGTCGCGGCATCGTCGATCGCGCGCCGGTTGTCGTCGATCGCCGCGCGGCGGCCGGCGGCGTCGGCCGCCGGAAACATGCCGCCTCGGCACAATCCCGTCACGGTCAGGTCGTGCTGCCGCAAGAGCCGCGCCGCTTGCGCCGCACCCAGTTCGTCGAGCTTGTCGCGCCATGGCGCGATGCCGCGAATGCCGTGGCGCCCGCACGCCTCGATCATCTGGCGCAGGTTCCACTGTTCGCGCACGGTCGCGGTGTTCAGCGACAGCCGTTCGGCCGGCGGCGGCGCGCTCGCCGGCTGTGCCGCTGCCCGGTCGGCGATGCCACCACGAGGTTCGTCGGCCCCGCCCGGTCCGCACGCCGCACTCATCGCGCCAGCCTGGCGTCGATGCCGTGCGTGGCCAACAGCTGGACCATTCGCGCGCACGCGAGATCCGGGTCCTCGAGCAGGCCCGCGGCATCGGCGAGCCGGAACAGCTCCGACAGGTGCCGGATGTTGCGCGTCGACTGCTGGCCGCCGACCATCACGAAGTGGTCCTGGTGGCCGTTCAGCCAGGCCATGAACACGACGCCGGTCTTGTAGAAGCGGGTCGGCGCGCAGAAGACGTGACGCGACAGCGGCACCGTGGGTCCGAGGATGTCGTGGAAGCGCGCGGCGTCGCCGGCGGCGAGCGCCGAGAGCGCCGCCGACGCGGCCGGCGCGATCGCGTCGAAGATGCCGAGCAGCGCGTCCGAGTGGCCCTGCTCGTCGCCGGCGAGCAGCTCGGCAAAGTCGAAGTCGTCGCCGGTGTACATGCGGATGCCGGGCGCGAGCCGGCGCCGCATCGCGATCTCCTTGTCCTTGTCGAGCAGCGAGATCTTCACGCCGTCGACGCGCGCGGCGTTGCGGTTGAGGATGTCGACCGCGACCTCCATCGCGGCCATCGGGTCCGCGTGGCCCCAGTAGCCCGCCAGCGCCGGGTCGAACATGTCGCCGAGCCAGTGGATGATCACCGGCTCGCGCACCTGCGACAGCAGGCGGTCGTAGACCCGGCCGTAATCGTCGGGCGATCTCGCGCAGGCCGCCAGCGCGCGGCTCGCCATCAGGATCAGGCGCCCGCCGAGCGCCTCGATCGCCGCCATCTGCAATTCGTAGGCGGCGATCACGTCGTCGACCGACAGCGACGGATCGGGTGCGACGTGGTCGGTGCCGCAGCCCGACGCGACCAGCGCGCCCGGATGGTCGCGCGCTGCGTCGATCGAGCGCCGGATCAGCTCGAGCGAGGTCGGCCAGTCCAGCCCCATGCCGCGCTGCGCGGTGTCCATCGCCTCGGCCACGCCGAGCCCGAGCGTCCACAGCCGCTTGCGGTAGGCGATCGTGGTGTCCCAGTCGATCGCGCAGCCGATCCACGGATCGACCGTCGACAGCGGGTCGGCGACCACGTGCGCGGCCGAATAGGCGACGCGGTTGAACGGGCCAGCGGCGCGCCGCGGAAAGCCCCGCGGGGCCGACAGCGTGAACGGGCGAAGCGCGCCGTCGATTGCAGGCAGGGTCAGCGTCGGCATCGCGGGCTCCGTCAGGCCGGCAGCGCCCCGAGGTCGACCCAGCGCCGCTCGCGCCACGATTGCAGGCCGGCCTCGACCAGCTGCACGCCCTTGGCGCCCTCGCGCAAGTTCCACGGGAACGGCGCCCCCTCGACAACGTGACGAATGAACAGCTCCCACTGCGCCTTGAACGCGTTGTCGAAGGCGACGCTGTCGGGCACTTCCTGCCATCCCTCGAAGAAGTCGATCGGCTGCGGCAGGTCGGGATTCCAGACCGGCTTGGGCGTGTTCACGCGCGGCTGCGTGCGGCAGCCACGCAGGCCGGCCACCGCCGAGCCGTGCGTGCCGTCGACCTGCAGCGTCAGCAGGTCGTCGCGGCGCACGCGCACGCACCACGAGCTGTTGAAGTGCGCGATGACGTCCCGGTCGGTCACGAAGGTGGCGTAGGCCGCATCGTCGGCGGTGGCCGCATACGGCTGGCCGTTCTCGTCCCAGCGCTGCGGGATGTGCGTCGCGCCCAGGCACGACACGCTCTTCACTTCGCCGAACAGGTTGTCGACCACGTAGCGCCAGTGGCACAGCATGTCCAGGATGATGCCGCCGCCGTCCTCGTTGCGGTAGTTCCACGACGGGCGCTGCGCGGGCTGAAGGTCGCCTTCGAACACCCAGTAGCCGAACTCGCCCCGCACCGACAGGATGCGGCCGAAGAAGCCCGAATCGATCAGCATCTTCAGCTTCAGCAGCCCCGGCAGCCACAGCTTGTCCTGCACCACGCCGTGCCTGACGCCGGCCTTGCGCGCCGCCTCGTAGATCTCCAACGCCTCGGCGAGATTGGTCGCCGACGGCTTCTCGCAGTAGACGTGCTTGCCAGCGGCAATCGCCTTCTTCACCAGCGCCGGACGCATCTGCGTCGTCGCAGCGTCGAAGAAGACGGTGTCGTCGG
>DAORSF010000375.1:0-3186 GCA_035443405.1 Burkholderiaceae bacterium
TCGACGGCTTCGACGGCTTCGACGGCTTCGACGGCTTCGACGGCTTCGACGGCTTGCGCGCCGCGCGCGCTCGGCTGGCGGCCTCAGCGGTCGGCGCGGCCTGCTTCGCGGAATAGAAGTACATGCCGATGCGGAGCCGGCGGTCCGCGGCGCGCTTCGCGGAGCGGTCGTCGGCAATCCGCTCTTCGAGCATCGGCGCGAGCGCCTGGAGGGTCGCGCGCCAGGTCTGCCTCGCGACGTCGTGCGCGAGCCGTACCGATTCCTCCGACAGCTCGTCGGCGAACACCGCCTGCTCGAGCAGCGGCGGGCGATCGCCGATCACGTTCGACACGGCCGCCTGCAGGTGGTCGCCGACGTTGCCGCCCAGCAGCGCGAACATGCCCGCGGTGTCTCCCGCGGGCACGAAGCTGCCAACCGCGAGCCGTACCATGCCGGCCTGTTCATCGAGCTCGACGATCCCGAGGCGGCGCAACTCGTCGAGCAGCGTCTTGGGGTGCACGTCGGTGCTCACCGAGCGGGCGAGCGACTCGAAGCTGCGCCCGCCGGCCGACGCGCGCTGCGGCAGCGCCCTCGGCTTGCCGCGAAGGCGGTACTTCGGATCCGAAACCCAGCGCGTGAACACCTCGGCAGCGAACGAGCGGGCGTGCGCGGACGGGTCGCCCGGCGACTCGATCAGCCGCTTGACGTCCTTGCGATGGATCCCGGTGGTGATGCTGATCTGGCTCACGTTGCGGTCCAGCCCCGACCGTTCGAGCTCGGCGCTGCCGGCCTGGACGAAGGCCTGCTTGAGCAACTCCTCGGCCTGTCCGAACTTGTAGCCGCGTGCCACCAGCAGCCGCGCGAGCGGACGCAGCACGGCAAGCGCGGCGTCGAACACCGCCTTGCCCGGCTCCGCGGAAGCGCGACTGCGTCGTCGATCGGCATCGGTTGTCATTCTTGCGATTCCCTGGCTTCCCGGGAATCTTATGGGAAATTATCCCACCATTCCAGCAACAGGGTCGCTTGCAAGGCCGTCGCCCGACGCCACTTCGCCGTGCGGACCGACGGTCAGCCACGCGGCGCCGCAGTGCGCGAGGAAGTCGCTGGCCGCCGCCTGCTTCAGCATCGCGATCGTGCTCAGGCTGCCCGCGGCGATCGCCAGCGGCGCCAGCACGGTGATCGACTGCCAGTGCCGTACCGGCCAGCCGGTTCCAGGATCGAGGATGTGGCAATAGCGTGCACCGTCGACCTCGAAGTAGCGCTCGTAATCCCCGCTGGTCGCGAGCCCGCCATGGACGACGTCGAGGCTCGCGATCGTGTCGTCGAGCTTGCGCGGATGCTGGATCCCGAAGCGCCACGCCGACCCGTCGGGTTGCGCGCCGAAGGCTCGCAGGTCGCCGCCGAGGTTGACGAAGCCGTGGCGGCAACCGGCGTCGATCAGCAAGGTCGCGGCGCGGTCGGCCGCATACTCCTTGCCGAAGCCACCGAAGTCGATCTCCATGCCGGCCCGCGAGAGTCGCACCCGCCTGCCGTCGCGCTCGACGTGCTGCCAGCCGACCAGTGCGCGGGCGGCGTCCACTTCGGACGGCGACGGCAGCCGGGCGCTCCTGAAGTCCCATGCCCGGCGCAGCACGCCCGACGTGATGTCGAACAAGCCGTCGCTGCTCGAGTGCAGCGCGTCGGCATAGTCCAGCAGCGACACGGTTTCGTCGTCGCACTGCACGGGTGTCCCGCCGGCGGCGGCGTTGATCCGCCCGACGATGCTGTCCGCGCGGTAGCGCGAATACTTGTGCTCGATGCGCCGCACCTCGTCGATCGCCTGCCGCGCGTGGCGATGCGCGCTCGCCTCGTCGAGGCCGGCGATGCGCACCTCGCAGCCGCAGGCCATCGCCGCGAACTCGAAGCCGAACTCGGGCCACGGCGGCGACCCGCGCGGCGCGCTAGAACTTGTGCGTGACACCGACTTGCATGAATCGAGCGCGAAACGGTGCGATGCCCGGGCTGCCGGTGCCGCCGATGCGCCACGTGTTGCGCTGCTCGTAGATCTCGTAGCGGAAGTCCGCGTTCCAGTCCTTGGCGATCGCCTTGCTCACCTTGATCCCCAGCGTCAGAGCTCCGAATGCCGACAGCCGGTGGTCGGCGGAATAGAAACCGGTCGGGTCGGCCAGGTACCCCGGCGGGAACGGCGCCCCGAGCAGCGGATCGTAGACCGGATCGTAATAGAAGCGGGCCGCGCTCTGCGTGTGGTAGCGGATCGACGGCGCGATCGTCCAGCCTCTCGGCAGCGGTTGCGCCCACTCGACGGACATCGTGTGCGCCTTCACGTCGAAGCTGTCGTCGTAGTGGCGGTAGCTGGTGCGCAGCGACGCGCCGAGGCCGTCGAAGTGATGGTTCCAGCGCAGCATCAGTGCCGACTGGTTGCGCTCGCGCGGGCGCTGGTCGACCTGCTTGTACGGGTCGGAGTAGTAGCCGCGGCCGCGGGCGAGGGTCAGGTTCGCCTGCACGATGTCGTTCGGCGTGAGCACCTGCGTGACGCCGATCATCAAGTCGGTGGTGCGCTTGTGCTCGTCGACGACGATGCCGTTGACCGGATCGATGCGGTCGAGCGCGCGGCCGATGCCGAACGCCCAGGTGGTGTTGTTGTCGTCGCTCGAGAAGGTCGCCTGCAGGCTGTACGAGTTCGACCGGTAGTCGTGCTCGGTCGAGTACGCGGTGCCGAAGCTGAACGTCGAGCGCGCGAAGTACCTGGTCACCCGCAGGTCGGCCGCGCGGCGGAAGTCGCTCATCTTCGAGGCGCTCGAGATCGACGAGTGCCAGCGCGGCGAAGCGCCGGAAACGCTGTCGAGCGTATAAGAGCCCGCCAGCGACCAGCTGCCGGCGACCGGCAGCAGCAACGACACCGACGGCGCGTCGACCGCGACGCGCTTGAGGCCGGGCTGCGAGTCGCGGTAGTTCAGGTACTTGAAGCCGATCTGCGCGGACTCGGGCGCGGACTCCGCCCTCGCGGTGGGCACGACGCCTGGAAGGGCGAGCGCGGCAACGAGCACGGCGGCGCCGGTGGATGGATTCTTCAGCATGTCAGTTGCACCCGCAGCCGCCGCCGCCGACGCCGAGGCCGCCGGAAGCGTTTTCCTTGCTCTGGTAGATGTGCTCGAGGAATCTGGTCTCGAGCGCGTCGCCCTCGAACGTCATCTCCGGCCTGGCGAG
>DAORSF010000376.1:0-3181 GCA_035443405.1 Burkholderiaceae bacterium
TGCACGTAGACGTGCCGGAACGGCACCTGGCCGGTGAACGCGAGCGTCATCATGACCATGCGCGCGACCCAGAAGAAGATGATGTCGAAACCGGTGACCAGCACCGACGACGGCAGGAACTGCCCCAGTTCCGGCAGCAGGTTGGGGCGCCCGTTGCGGAACGGCTGCTTCGGGTCGACCAGGCTCGAGAACGGCACCAGCGCCGACGAGAACCACGTGTCGAGAACGTCGGCGTCGCGGACCAGCGGGCCGCTCCAACCGGTCGCGTCGGCCTGCGCGCGCGCTTCCTCGTCGCTGCGCGCGACGAACACGCTGCCGTCGTGGATCGGCTGGCCGCTCGCGTCGGCCTTGTACCAGGCCGGGATCTGGTGGCCCCACCACAGCTGGCGCGAGATGCACCAGTCCTGGATGTTGGTCAACCAGTGGTTGTAGGTGGCGGTCCAGCTCTCGGGCACGAAGCGGATCGCGCCGTCGGCGACCACTTCGAGCGATCGTCGTGCGATGCTCTTGCCGGCCAGCAGCGAATCGGCGGGCGCGGGCTTGCTCATCGCGACGAACCACTGGTCGGTGAGCATCGGTTCGATGACCGCGTTGGTCCGGTCGCCGCGCGGCACCATCATCCGGTGCGCCTTGACCGACTCGAGCAGGCCAAGCGCCTCCAGGTCGGCGATCACCATGCGCCGCGCGTCGAATCGGCCATGTCCGCGGTACTTCGACGGCGCGTTCTCGTTGATGCGCGCATCCAGCGTCAGCACGCCGATCGTTGGCAGGCCGTGGCGCTGGCCGACCGCATAGTCGTTGAAGTCGTGTGCAGGCGTCACCTTGACCGCGCCGGTGCCGAACTCGCGCTCGACGTAGGCGTCGGCGACGATCGGGATCTCGCGCCATCCCATGGCTGCGCCGCGTGCGGCGAGTTCGGCGACCGTCATGGCGGCGCCTTCGAAGGCCGGGTCGTCGGACTCTCCCGACAGCGGCAGCAGCACCGACTTGCCGATCAGCGCGGCGTACCGCTCGTCCTCCGGATGGACCATCACGGCGGTGTCGCCGAGCATCGTCTCGGGCCGGGTGGTCGCGACGGTGATGTGGCCGCTGCCGTCGGCGAGCGGATAGCGGATCTGCCACAGCTGGCCGTCCTCCTCCTCGCTGACCACCTCGAGGTCGGACACCGCGGTGAGCAGGTCGGGGTCCCAGTTCACCAGCCGCTTGCCGCGGTAGATCAGGCCCTGTTCGTGCAGTCGTACGAACACCTCCTTCACGACCTCGGACAGCTTCGCGTCCATCGTGAAGTACTCGAGCGACCAGTCGGTCGACGCGCCCATCCGCCGCATCTGCCCGGTGATCGTCGAACCGGATTGCTGCTTCCAGGCCCACACGCGTTCGACGAACTGTTCCCGGCCGAGGTCGTGGCGCGAGATGCCCTGCGCGTCGAGCTGGCGCTCGACCACGATCTGGGTCGCGATGCCGGCGTGGTCGGTGCCAGGCAGCCACAAGGTGTTGGCTCCGCGCATCCGGTGGTAGCGCGTCAGCGTGTCCATCACGGTCTGGTTGAACGCGTGCCCCATGTGCAGCGTGCCGGTGACGTTCGGCGGCGGCAGCTGGATCGAGAACGCCGGCGCGTCCGGCTGGTTCCCGGCCGCGAAGTACCCGCGTGATTCCCACAGCGGATACCAGAACGCCTCGATGCCCGCGGGTTCGAAGCTCTTCGCAAGTGCTTCGGCGACGCCCGGTGCGGCGTTCGACGAGCCTGCCGATGGGGTCGCAGCGGTCATGTTCGCAAGTCTTTGATTGAACCAAAAATTATAGCTGCCATGTGGCGGGTCGCGGATTTGCCGGGGCCGCCGTCGCGAAACCGCCGTTCACCGCGGACCGGGCGCGTGGCCGCTGCGCACGCGCACGACCTCGTCGTGCACCCGCGTGAGTTCCTCGGTCACGGCGCGCGCGACCAGGTCGCGGATCAGCTGCTCGAGCGTTGTTCCGAGATCGGCGGCCAGCGACTCGGCCGCGCGGCCGATCACTGCCTGCAGGTTCGCGCGCAACTGCGCGTCGAGCAGCGCTTCGGAGCGACTGAGCATGCGCTCGAGGACGTTCTCCTGAACGCGCAGCGCCAGCTGCGACCAATCGACCGCGGTCAGCGTGCCCGGCAACTCGCTGACGTCGTAGCGCGGCACTTCGACGACCTCGGTGAGCATCGGGATCGCGTCGTCGCTGCCCTCGGTCGTGACCGCTGCGGCCGCGCGCAACTGTCCGGCCAGCCGCTCGAGTTCCTCGTCGCTGTTCATGGGGCTCTCGTTGCCTCGTTCGACAGGTCGTGACGGTGCATGGGGTATCCGCGGTCGCGGTAGAAGCGCCAGCGCTCGCGCGCGGCGTCGCGGTCGGCCAGGTCGTCGGCGACCACTTCGACCAGCCGCTCGAAACGGCTGAACATCGGCGGCGTGCCGCTGCCGAGATTGACCAGGACATCGTGGAACGCGGTCTCGACCGGCTCTCCTGCCAGCAGGACAGGCGTCTCGGCGGCGAGCGGATCGCTCGCCGCGACGTGCGGAATGAAGTCGTGCTGCGAGAACGTCCAGAGCATCCGGTCGAACTCGGCCAGCCGCACCGCGTCGTCGCACCACACCAGGACCTTGTGGTGCGCGCGGTAGATCTTGCGCACCAGCCGGCAGCCGTACCGGAGCTTGTCCGGTGCGTTGAAGTGGAAGTCGACGCGGGTCAAGCGCTCAGCCCCGTGCGCGAGCCAGCAGGAATCGCGTGAGCAGCGGCACCGGACGCCCGCTGGCGCCCTTGTTCGCGCCCGATTTCCAGGCCGTGCCGGCGATGTCGAGGTGGGCCCAGTCGTAGTCCTTCGCGAACCGCGACAGGAAGCATGCGGCCGTGACCGAGCCGGCCGGGCGGCCGCCGATGTTGGCCATGTCGGCGAACGGCGACTTCAGCTGCTCCTGGTATTCGTCGTCGAGCGGCATGCGCCAGCAGGTGTCGCCGACGTCGCGGCCTGCGTCCTGCAGTTCGGCGGCCAGCGCGTCGTTCGGCGAGAACAGCCCCGAGTGATGATGGCCCAGCGCGATCACGCAGGCGCCGGTCAGCGTGGCGACGTCGACCACCGTGCTCGGCTTGAATCGTTTCACGTACGTGAGCGCGTCGCACAGGATCAGCCGGCCCTCGGCGTCGGTGTTCAGGATCTCGA
>DAORSF010000377.1:0-3166 GCA_035443405.1 Burkholderiaceae bacterium
TCGAGCAGGAAACGGTGGTCGTCGCGATACAGGACCAGCACGGTAGGGCGCGCGTAGACCGGGTTGCCGGTCGCCGGGTCGATGTTGACGCGCCAGTTCTCGGCGAGGAACGGCCCGAGCGCGGCGATCTGCTCCTCGAACTCGTGCGAGGTTCCGCCGGTGAGGCCGACCTCGTGCCAGACGAGGCTGGTGGCCGCCGCCATCGACGTCGGCGCGAGCGACGGCGCCTCGGCGTAGTTCAGGTTGGTCAGCACGAGCACCGTGGACGGGTGCTCGAAGAACCGGTCGGCCATCTTCTCCAGCGTCATCCGCACGTGCTCGACGCTGATCTCCTTGCCGACGACATAGAAGGGCATCGTCGGGAAGCGCTTGTGCATCGCGCGCATCACGCGGATCAGCACCGTGCCGTCGCCGAACCCGGCGTCGAAGACGCGCACCGCCGGCGGCGTCGGATGGATGTTCACCAGTTCCATCGCCACCCGCTGCGCGACGACGGACTTCTCCGAGCAGGTGCTGACGAACAGCTGGTACTTCTGCCGGTTGTCGAAGAAGCGGAAGTTGCGCCCGACGTGCGCCGGCGGTTCGTGCGGGCCGGCAGGCGTGACCGACCGGCGCGGGTTCGCGGCAGAGTCGATCAGCAGGCGGTGGGCGGAGCGCCCGTTGGGGCGGGCGTCGCGCGAGATGTAGCTGCGCACGCGCTCGGCGGTGGCCGTGGTGATCCGTCCGCCATCGCGCAGCCGGTTGACGAATTTGCCATCGTTGACCGCGAAGCGACCGAACGTCGATTCGGCGACTCCCGCGTTGCGGCAGTACTCGACGATTTCGCGCAGCAGCGCGTCGGCCTCCACGGCGGCCCCTCGCATTCCGGTTGTCTGCGACCGATTTCAGTGGATCTGGAGTGGGCTGTCAAGGGTTTTGCGATCCCATCCGGAAAGTGGGATGAACAGTGGGACGATGGGACGAGGCGGCTGCCACGCCGAGCTCGGTCACGACCAGGTCCATCGCGACGTCGTGCGGCTGGGGCAGGATGCTGGGGATCTCCGCATCGGCGTAACCGACCCCGATCGCCCGTGGCCGCGGGCTCGCGATCGCCAGCGTTCGGTCGTAGTAGCCCCCGCCGTGACCGAGCCGGTAGGCGTCGCGGTCGAATCCCACCACCGGTGCGAGCACGACCTGCGGCACGACCGGCGCGCCGTCGGCCGGCTCCGGGATGTTCCAGGCCCCGGGCCGCAGACGCGCGCCCCGCGGCCATTCGCGGAACGCGAGCGGGGCGTCGCGCGCGACCACCACCGGCAGCGCGCAACGCGCACCGCGCGCGCGCAGCGAGTCGATCCACGCGCGCAGGTCCGGTTCTCCGCGGATGGGCCAGTACACCGCGACGAGCAGGCCGGCGACGTCCCCGAGCAGGCCGTCGAGAGCAGCGCCGATCCGCAGCGCGTGGCGCCGCCGCACGCTCGCCGGCATTGCCAGCCGCGCGGCGATCAGCCGCCGGCGCTCGGTCTTTCGCCACGCCGCCCAGCGGCGCGGGTCGGGAGGGGAGTCGGGAGGCGTGCCGGGAAGGGTGTCAGGAGGGTCGTCGCGCATCGCGTCTTCGGGTGATGCAGCCGGCAGAATCGGGCCTCATTGTCGCGCGGAACCGGAGCGCCGGCGCGGTCGGCAAGTAGCGCGGCTGTCGCCGTGTGCTAGTCTCGGCCGCGCTCCGCTGCCCGTCGATCCGCCACGATGACTACCGCCGACACCCGCTGCAGCCTCGCGCGCGAAGCCGAGGGCAGCGTGATCCGTCTCGCCGGCAGCTGGCGGCTGTCGTCGATCGGTGAACTCGACGCCGCTCTGCAGGCGCTCGGCGTCGCTCCTGGTGGACTCGCGGTTCCGGTCGTGCTGGACGGGGCCGCGCTCGCGGAAATCGACACTGCTGCCGCGCTGCTGCTCTGGCGCAACCTCGCCGCCGCGGGCGCGTCGCCCGAAGCCGTGTCGATGCGCGGGTTCTCCGACGCGCACGCCCGTATCCTCGAACTGGTGCGACAGCGCCTGCAAGGCGTCGAACCGGCCGCGGCGCCGCCCCGGCGAGGCGCGCTCGCGTCGCTGGGCGCGGCTACGTTCGGCCTGCTCGCACTGCTGCACGGCCATCTCGAATACCTCGGGCGCGTGCTGGTCGAGCTGGGGCGCGCCGTCGTCAAGCCGTCGAGGCTGCGCGGCAGGGAACTGTTCGCCCAGCTCTCGCAGGTCTGCGCGTCGGCGATTCCGGTGGTCGCGCTCGTGACTTTCCTGATCGGGCTGGTCGTCGCGTACCTGCTGGGACTGCAGGCCGAACAGTACGGTGCGAACATCTTCGTCGTCGACGGCGTGGCGCTCGGGCTGACGCGCGAGTTCTCGCCGCTGATCGTCGCGACGATCGTCGCCGGAAGGTCGGGGGCTGCCTTCACCGCGCAGCTCGGCACGATGAAGCTGACCGAGGAGATCGATGCGATCCGCACGCTGGGCCTGTCGGCCGAGCAGGTGCTGGTCGTGCCGCGCGTGCTCGCGCTGGTGTTGTCGCTGCCGCTGCTGGTCTTCGTCGGCGACGTCATGGGGCTGCTGGGCGCGATGACGATTGCCGAGCGCATGCTCGACATCACGCCGTCGACCTTCTTCAGCCGCCTGCACGAAGCGCTCGCTCCGCGCCACTTCGTGATCGGGCTGGCGAAGGCGCCGGCGTTCGCGCTGTTCATCGCGGTGATCGGCTGCCGCATGGGCATGTCGGTGAGCCGGGATACGCGGTCGATCGGAATGAACACGACGTCGACGGTGGTCCAGGGGATCGTCGCGGTGATCCTGCTCGACGCGCTGTTCGCGGTGCTGCTGCAGGAGCTCGAACTGTGAGCGGCGCGGCGATCGAAGTCGAAGCGGTGCGCACGCGCCTCGGAGGCCAGCTCGTGCACGACGGCATCGACCTGCGGATCGGGCGCGGCGAACTGGTTGCGCTGGTCGGCGGCAGCGGGAGCGGAAAGTCCGTGCTGATGCGCGAGATCATCGGCCTGCAGCGCCCTACCGACGGCCGCGTCCGCCTGCTCGGCACCGACGTCTGGACGGCGTCGCAGCGGCAGCTGACCGCGCTGCGGCGCAGGATCGGCGTGATGTTCCAGGACGGCGCACTGTTCTCGTCGCTGACCGTGGCCGGCAACGTCGC
>DAORSF010000378.1:0-3138 GCA_035443405.1 Burkholderiaceae bacterium
CCGAAGCTGCGACCGCTGCGTTCGCCGTCGTAGGGGCGCAGCAGCCGCCCGATGCCGTAGCGCAGGTGCAGGCGCCGGTCGAGTTCCCAGATGTGTTCGTACGACACGCCGGCGATCGAACCGGTGCCGAAGCCTTCCTGTCCGTAGGTGCCGACGGTCGCGGCCAGCCTCTGGCGGAAGCTGCGCTCGTAGCGTCGCCAGGTCAGCCACTCGCCCGCCGCCTCGACGGTCGCGGTGAGGTCGCTCGCCGGACTGAAGTACGGCGAGGCTTCCAGCGAATTGCGGGACGCGCCCAGCCACGTCGTGGTCTCGAAGCGCCAGCGCGGCGTACTGGCCCAGCGCTCGAACCAGGATCCCCAGTAGCCCAGCCGGTCGTTGCCGTCGCTGAAACCGAGCTGCCCGACGCCGACGGCGAAGCGGCGCGATTCGTGCACCGCGTATCGCCCGGCGATCGCGGCCTCGTTCGCGCGGACGCCGGCGGCCCAGGCCTGCATCGGCAGGTTGCTGGAGACGGTGCTGCCGGAGAGGTCCAGCGACCAGTGGTCGTCGACCTGCCAGGTGGCGCCTGCCTCGACGCCGGTTCGCGACGACGAGCCGGCAGTGACTGCCGCCGTCAGCCTGAGGTCCCGCGCGCGGTATTCGACGCCGATGCCTTCGCGGTGCCAGCGGGCGGTGTCGGCGGCGAAGTCGGCGTGCGCGACCGAACTCTGCGCGAACACCCGCCACCGTTCAGCGAGCGGCTGCGTGTAAAAGCGCGCGTCGAGCCGCCAGTCGTCGGTGCCGGTCGGCGTCGCGTCGCCGGAGCGGCCGAAGCCTGCGCTCAACTCGAGCTCGCGCAGCTGGTGCACGCTCCACAGGTCCTGTGCGCGGCGCACGCGCGCGTCGTCGGGCCGGCGTTCGACCGCGTCGCGCACCTGCGCTTGCGCCTCGGTCCACGCATGCACGTCGAGCAGCGGCGCGACGCGCTCGGCTCGCAGCCCGGCGTTGTCGGGGTCGACGGCGAGTGCCCGGCGGAATTCCTCGTCGGCCAGCCGCGGCCAGCCGCGCGCATAGGCCGTCGAACCGAAGACTTCGCGCGCGCCGGCGTGGTACGGATGGGCCTCGAGCAGCGACCGCGACCGGCGTTCGGCGTCGGCCAGGCGATCGCCGTACAGGCGGCCGAGCGCCTGAGTCGTCCGGGCGGTGACCGCATCCGGATTCGCGCGGCCGGGCGAGCGCCAGGTCGGCGTGCGCTCGGCCAGCGCATCGGCGTGGGCGAGCGCGTCGTCGAGGCGCTCGCTCTCGACCAGCGCGAAGAACAGCCCGAGCGACGCCCCGAAGTCGTCCGGCCGGGCAGCAAGCGCCTCGCGGTACAGTCCGGCAGCGGTTTCGGGGCGGCGTATCGCCAGCATCGCGTCGGCGACCGATGCCAGGGCGTGGCCCGGCACGGCAACGCCAGCTTCGAGCATCGACTCGTAGAGCGCGACCGCTTCGCCGGGACGGCGCCGCAGTTCGAGTGCGACGACGCGATCACCGAGCAGCCGGGCCGTTGCGGCATCGAGCCTGGCGATGCCGCCTCCGTTGCGTCGGGCCAGCGCCTCGGCGAGTCGCGCCGCCGCCGGCTCGCTGCGCGCGAGCGCCTGGTCGAGCCACGCGAAGCGCGCGTCGCCGGCTTCGATCCGCTCCTGGATGCGGCCCCAGCGGATCTGCATCGCGGCCGAGTCGACGGGCAGTGCGGCGGCCAGCGCGACGGCCTCGGCGTCCGAAAGCAGCCCGGGATGCCGGGCGGCGATGTCTGCCGCCAGATGCGGCGCGCCGAGCCGGGCCGCGCATCGGACCAGCCCGAGAAGGGCTTCGCGGCGCTGCGGTTCGACCTGCAGGGCACGCTGGTGGAAAGACAGCGCGCCGACCCAGTCGCCGGTGAACTCGGCCGCCATCGCGCGCGCGACGAGCAGCGCGGCTCGCCGCGCGGCCTGCCCTGCCTGCCCCGGCGCCGCCAGCGCTTCGTCGAGCAGCTTCGCCGCCTCCGCGTGCCGGCCCTGGTCGGACAGCGTAAACGCGAGGCCGATCAGGCTCTCGGTCCGATCGGGATGGGCATCCAGCGATTGGCGATAGACCGTGTGGGCCAGATCGAAGCGCTTGACGTTGCGCGCCGATCGTCCGATGCCTTCGAGCACGTACGCCGGCGCGTGCGCGAGATCGAGGCCGTCGGCCCTGGACAGCGCCTCCGCGTCGCGTCCCGCCCAGCCGAGCACGACGATCTGGTCGAACACGAGACCGCGGTCGTCGGGCCGCTGCGCAGCGAGTCGCTCCAGCGCAGCGAGGGCACCCGCGTACTCGCCGCTACGCGCCAGCTCGATCGCCGCGCCGCGAGCGTCGATCGCCTGCGCTGCGACCGGCCCGATCGCGAGCGCCGAGCACATCGACAGCGCCAGCGCGGCTGCGCGCAGTTGCCGCCCGGTCGGGAAAGGGGATTTGAACGCCATGGTTCTGGCCAGACTCCCAGTTCATGACCGACACTGCCAGCTGGGCCGATCGACGGTCGTGACGAACGGCCGCCGCGCGCCGTTCGTCCGCCGGCGTTGCCGGCCGTGGCGCGCGCACTGCGCGGCACTGTTGGTGCGACGCAACAACCGGCATCGGCGGACACGCGCACGGCCGGTCTTTACATACCCTGACGGGTATGTGACAATCATACCCAGTGGGGTATATGACGATGATGGACATCAGCATGTCGACAGGGCGCATTCGGGGATTGCTGGCTGCGTTCACCTGGGTGGCAGGATCGGCTGCGGCAGCGGCGGCCGCCGCACCGGCGGCGCCCGTCGTGCCGACCGTCGCCGCGCAGCCCGCCGAAGTGGGCGTGGCGCTCGAGCTCGACGGCACGCTGCAGGCGGTGCACCAGAGCACGGTCGCGGCCCAGGTTTCGGGCAACGTCGTCCAGTTGCTGGTGAAGGCCGGCGACTCGGTGCGCGCCGGACAGGTGCTCGCGCGCATCGACGCGCGCGACGCGCAGGCCGGCCTCGCGCGCAGCGACGCGGCGGTCGCCCAGTCGGCAGCGGAGCTGGCCAATGCGCGCGCGAACTTCGAGCGCAGCAGGCAGTTGCGCGCGCAGGGATTCATCAGCCAGGCGGCGCTCGACGTCGCCGAGGCGCAGTT
>DAORSF010000379.1:0-3133 GCA_035443405.1 Burkholderiaceae bacterium
CCGCAGTCGCCGCCGTCGTCGCTGTCGCGGTCGCCGTCGTCGCAGTCGTCGCCATCGCCGCCGACCGGCGATACGTCGTCGATGGCGCCGGGATCGCTGGCCGCTGCGGTGCAGTCGGGTTCCGCCGGCGCGACCGGGCAGTTGCCCGCAGCGATCGTGCCTGCGTCGGTCGGCCCGGCGCCTGCGGGTGCGGTCGCCGCGCTGCGCTTTCGCTTCGAGCAGGCGGCCTGGGTCGAGGTGCGCGATGGCGGCGGCAAGTTGCTGCTTCACGGCATGCAGCCGGCCGGAAGCACGCGCGAGATCGCCGGCCGCCGACCGTATTCGCTGGTGGTCGGAAATGCCGTGCACGTGCGGCTCGACCACGGCGGGCGCGACATCGACCTCGGCGCGCTCGCGCGCCAGGGCGTGGCACGCCTGAAGATCGACTGACGCGATGCGCGAGCCCTGCCTGCCGATGCCCGCGGGACCGGCACCGCGCCGCGCGTCGCGCGCCATGCGGGTGGCGTGGGGCGCGCGCAGCGTCCGCGTCGGCGGTGGCGCGCCGGTGGTGGTCCAGTCGATGACCAACACCGACACGGCCGACGCGGCCGCGACCGCCGCACAGGTCAGGGCACTGGCGCACGCGGGCTCCGAACTGGTGCGCATCACGGTCAACACGCCCGCGGCGGCGGCGTCGGTTGCGGCGATCAGGGAGCGGCTCGACCGCATGCGCGTCGACGTGCCGCTGGTCGGCGACTTCCACTACAACGGGCACAAGCTCCTCGCCCAGTTTCCCGATTGCGCGCAGGCACTGTCGAAGTACCGGATCAACCCCGGCAACGTCGGCACGGGACGCACGCGCGAGGACAACTTCGCGCAGATGATCGAAGTGGCCTGCCGCTTCGGCAAGCCGGTTCGCATCGGCGTCAACTGGGGCAGCCTCGACCAGGGCCTGCTGGCGCGCCTGATGGACGAGAATGCCGCGCGCCCGCAACCGTGGCAGGCGCGCGAGGTGATGCGCGAAGCACTGGTCGCGTCGGCGATCGACAGCGCGCGCCGTGCAGTGGAACTCGGCCTGCCGGGCGACGCGGTCTGCCTGTCGGCCAAGGTTTCCAGCGTGCAGGACCTGATCGCCGTGTATCGCGAACTGGGCACGCGCTGCGACTGGCCGCTCCACCTCGGGCTGACCGAGGCGGGCATGGGCAGCAAGGGGATCGTCGCGTCGACCGCGGCGATCGCGGTGCTGCTGCAGCAGGGAATCGGCGACACGATTCGTGTTTCACTCACGCCCGAACCCGGCGGCGATCGGACCACCGAGGTCGTCGTCGCACAGGAGATCCTGCAGACGATGGGGCTGCGCGCGTTCACGCCGATGGTCGTCGCCTGCCCTGGATGCGGGCGCACCAGCAGCACCTTCTTCCAGGAGCTTGCTGCGAAGATCCAGGGCTGGCTGCGCGAGCAGATGCCCGCCTGGAAGGGGCGCTATCCCGGCGTCGAGTCGATGCAGGTCGCGGTGATGGGCTGCGTCGTGAACGGGCCCGGCGAGAGCCGCCACGCCGACATCGGGATCTCGCTGCCCGGCGCCGACGAGGCGCCGGTGGCGCCGGTCTTCGTCGACGGTCAGCGCACCGTGACGCTCAAGGGCGATCGCATCGCCGAGGAGTTCCAGGCGATCGTCGACGACTACGTCCGGCGCCGCTACGGCCAGGCCGACCAACGACACAGCGAGGAAACGCCCGGCGTCGCGTGACGCCGGCGGCGAGCGCGCCGAACATCATGGATCGATCGACCCTGACAGCGAAGACGCGGCCCGAGAAGCTGCACGGCGTACGCGGCATGAACGACGTGCTGCCTGCCGACGAGCCGCTCTGGCGACGCTTCGAGGAAGCGGTCGCGGGCGTGATGCGCGCCTACGGCTACAGCCAGATCCGCACGCCGATCGTCGAGCACACGCGCCTGTTCGTGCGCGGCATCGGCGAAGTGACCGACATCGTCGAGAAGGAGATGTACTCCTTCACCGATGCGCTCAACGGCGAGGACCTGACGCTGCGTCCCGAGTGCACCGCCGGCGTGGTGCGCGCGACGATCGAGCACAACCTGCTCTACGACGGACCGAAGCGGCTGTGGTACGCCGGCCCGATGTTCCGGCACGAGCGTCCGCAGAAAGGGCGCTACCGGCAATTCCACCAGGTCGGCGCCGAGGCGCTCGGTCTCGCCGGGCCGGATGCCGACGCCGAGGTGATCCTGCTGTGCCAGCGCCTGTGGGACGATCTCGGGCTCGACGGCGTGCGCCTCGAGATCAACTCGCTGGGTGCGGTGCACGAACGGCGCGCGCACCGCGAAGCGCTGATCGGGTATTTCGAGGCGCACCGCGACGCGCTGGACGCGGAAGCGCAGCGACGCCTGCACAGCAATCCGCTGCGCATCCTCGACACCAAGAACCCGGCGATGCAGGCGCTGGTCGAACAGGCCCCGCGACTGATCGACCATCTCGGCGCCGAATCGCTCGCGCACTTCGAGCGGTTGCAGGCGCTGCTGCGATCGCAGAACCTGCCGTACCGGATCAATCCCAGGCTGGTGCGCGGGCTCGACTACTACAACCTGACCGTGTTCGAGTGGGTCGCCGACGTCGGCGGTTCGGCGCTCACGGTCTGTGGCGGCGGCCGCTACGATCCGCTGATCGAGATGCTCGGCGGTAAACCCGCGCCGGCGTGCGGGTTCGCGGTCGGCGTCGAGCGGGTGATCGAACTGATGCGCGCGCGCGGCGACGGCGCGGCACTGCCGCAGTGCGAGGTGTACGTCGTGCATTATGGCGACGAGACCCTCGAGGCGGCGCTGCAGGCGGCCGAGCGGCTGCGCGATGCCGGCCTCGACGTGATCCTGCATTGCGGCGGCGGCGGCTTCAAGGCGCAGTTCAAGCGCGCCGACGCCAGCGGTGCGCAGATCGCGGTGATCGTCGGCGTCGACGAACTGGCGCGCGGCGAGGTCTCGGTGAAATGGCTGCGCGCCGGCGAACCCGGGGAAGCCGGTCGCCAGCAGGCGGTGTCGCTCGATCGGCTCACCGAACTGGTGATCGACGCGATCGTGGCGAACCAACAGCTTCCGGACGATACCGAACAATAGGAACAGGGGCGGTCAATGGCCTACAACCTCG
>DAORSF010000380.1:0-3119 GCA_035443405.1 Burkholderiaceae bacterium
TGGCCGAGGAACTCGAGGGCGAGGCGCTCGCCACGCTCATCGTCAACCAGGTCCGGGGCGTGCTCAGGAGTTGCGCGGTGAAGGCGCCGGGCTTCGGAGATCGCCGCAAGGCCATGCTCGAGGACATCGCGATCCTGACCGGCGGGCAGGTGATCTCCGAAGAGCTCGGCCTGAAGCTCGAGAACACTACGCTCGAGCAACTCGGCCACGCCAGGCGCGTGGTCGTTGACAAGGACAGCACGACGATCATCGGCGGCATGGGCGACGCGAAGGCGATCGAGGGACGCGTCGAGCAGCTGCGACGCGAGATCGACAAGGCCACCAGCGACTATGACCGCGAGAAGCTGCAGGAGCGCGTGGCCAAGCTCGCCGGCGGCGTGGCGGTGATCCGCGTCGGCGCGCCGTCGGAGGCCGAGATGAAGTCGAAGAAGGACGCCCTCGACGACGCCATCAGCGCCACCAAGGCGGCGGTCGCCGAAGGCATCGTTCCGGGCGGAGGGCTCGCGTTGTTGCGGTGCGTCGACGCGGTGTCGGAGGAAGAGGCGAAAGCCGAGGGCGACGAGCGCACCGGGCTGCAGATCCTGAGGCGCGCGCTCGAGGCGCCGACGCGCCAGATCGCCGAGAACTCGGCGGTCGACGGTGGCGTGGTGGTCGCGAGGATGCTCGAGGGCAAGGGCGCCTACGGTTTCGACGCCGGGCGAAAGCAGTATGTCGACCTGATGGAGGCCGGCATCATCGACCCGACGAAGGTGGTTCGCATCGCGCTCGAGAACGCGGTGTCGGTGGCGAGCGTGCTGCTGCTGACCGAGGCGACGATGACCGAGCTGCCGGAGACCAAGCCGGAGCGCGGCGGCGAGCCGGAAATGCCGATGTAGAGGCGCGGATCGGCGCGAGGTTTTCGCGCGGGGCGGCCCGTGCGCCGACGGCGCAGCGCTCGCGGGATACCCGCTTCGCGCGCGTGCCATGCCGCGCGGCGCCGCGAAGGCTCGCGTACGATGCCTTCCGAACACTGGTGATACCGACTCGTCATGAAAGCTGATCGCCCCGTGCCGGCAGCGCCGGCCTTCTTTGCCGACGCCCCAACGATCCTGGTCCACGATGCGCTGGCCGCTTTCCTCGGCGCCGCCGACGGCGGCGTCGTCGAGTACCGCTACGCCGATGCGGTGAAGCTGGCCGGCCATTCGTGCCCGACGGTTGCCGGCTCGTTCATGATGGCGCGCGCCGCGCTGCGCGCGCTGTATCCGGACCCGGGGTCACTGCCCGAGCGCGGCGAGATCCGGGTCGACCTGCGCGATCGGCTCGATGCCGGAGTGGCAGGCGTCATTGGCTCCGTTCTGGGCCTGGTCACCGGCGCCGCCGGCGATGGAGGTTTCCGCGGCATCGGCGGGCGCTTCGTGCGTCGCGAACGACTGCACTACGGGCAGCCGGTCGCCGACGGCGAAGTCCGCTTCACTCGGCTCGACGACGGGCATTCGGTGGCGGCGACGCTGCACCTGGAGCGCGTGCCGGGCGATCCGCAGATGGCGTGGGCGATGTCGCGCTGCCTCGGCGGCGATGCACAGCCCGAGGAGGCCAAGCTGTTCCGGGAGTTGTGGCAGGACCGAGTGCGCCGGATCCTGATCGAGCACGCCGAAGACCCTGAACTGGTCGCGATCGTCCCGGGGCGCTGAGAGGGCGCTCGACCGCCCGAAGACCCCGCTCGCGTCGCGGTTGACACAAACAGTACCAAAACGGTACTGTTTCATCCGTACTGGCGCGACATCGTGATGCCAGGGGAGGCCGGCAGCGATGCTAAGGATCAGCAGACTCGCGGACTACGGGACCATGGTGATGAGCCAGATGGCCAGCCAGCCCGAGCGCCTGTTCAGCGCGAACGACCTCGCCGCCACGCTGGGCCTGGGCCGCGCCACGGTCAGCAAGGTGCTCAAGAGCCTGGCGCGCCACGAACTGGTCGCGGGCGTTCGCGGGTTGCACGGCGGCTATTCGCTCGCGCGGCCGCCGCAGCGGATCACCATTGCCGACGTCGTCGACGCGCTGGAAGACCAGCCATTCGGGCTGACCGAATGCAGCGCTACGGACGGGCTCTGCGACATCGAGACCAGCTGCCACGTGCGGGCGAACTGGCAGAAGATCAGCCTGATCGTCCGCCGCGCGCTCGAGGGCGTGACGCTTGCCGACATGGTCAAGCCGACCCCGCTCGAACATCCGGTGGTGCTGCACGGCGTGAGTGTGCCCCGCAGCCCCGACGCCCAGCCGACGCGCCCGGCCCAATGACAGGAAGCAATGCATCATGAACGCAGTCACCAACAAGCTCGACACTTTCCTCGACCGCGAGTACGAGGCCGGCTTCGTCACCGACGTCGAGAGCGACACGATCCCGAAGGGGCTGTCCGAGGACACGATCCGACTGATCTCGGCGCGCAAGAACGAGCCCGCCTTCATGCTCGAGTGGCGGCTGCAGGCGTACCGGCGCTGGCTGACGATGACCGAGCCGGCGTGGGCGCAGGTGCACTACCCGAAGATCGACTTCCAGGACATTGCCTACTACTCGGCGCCGAAGAACAAGAACGACGGCCCGAAGAGCCTCGACGAAGTCGATCCGGAACTGCTGCGCACCTACGAGAAGCTCGGCGTGCCGCTGCACGAGCGCGCCCGGCTCGCCGGCGTCGCGGTCGACGCGGTATTCGACTCGGTGTCGGTGGCCACCACGTTCAAGAAGCAGCTCGGCGAGCACGGCGTCATCTTCTGTTCGTTCTCCGAGGCGGTGAAGGAGCACCCCGAGCTGGTGCAGAAGTATCTCGGCTCGGTGGTGCCGCAGGGCGACAACTTCTACGCCGCGCTCAATTCGGCGGTGTTCTCCGACGGCTCGTTCGTCTACATCCCCAAGGGCGTGCGCTGCCCGATGGAGCTGTCGTCCTACTTCCGCATCAATGCCCAGAACACCGGGCAGTTCGAGCGCACCTTGATCATTGCCGAGGAGGGCAGCCAGGTGAGCTACCTTGAAGGCTGCACCGCGCCGCAGCGTGACGAGAACCAGCTGCATGCTGCCGTGGTGGAGCTGATTGCGCACGACGACGCCTTCATCAAGTATTCGACGGTGCAGAACTGGTACCCCGGCG
>DAORSF010000381.1:0-3075 GCA_035443405.1 Burkholderiaceae bacterium
CTCAAGGCCGACGAGCACGGTCCCGCGCTGTGCGACGGCAAGATCGACGGCTTCTTCTACGCGGTCGGCCACCCGTCGGCGAACATCCAGGACCCGACCACGTCGTGCGGCGCCAAGCTGGTGTCGCTGACGGGACCGGCGATCGACAAGCTGCTCGCGGACAAGCCGTACTACGCGAAGGCGACGATCCCGGGCGGCCTGTATCCGAACAATCCGCAGCCGACCAACACCTACGGCGTGCTGGCGACCGTGGTCGCGTCGACGAAGGCGCCGCCCGAAACCGTTTACCAGGTGGTCAAGGCCGTGTTCGACAACTTCGACGAGTTCAAGAAGCTGCATCCGGCGCTGGCCAATCTGAACCCGCAGAACATGGCGAAGGACGGCCTGTCGGCGCCGCTGCACGAGGGCGCGGCGCGCTACTACAAGGAGAAGGGCTGGATCAAGTAAGACCCAGCCACGACGCAGCGAGGAAGCGGGCCCGGGGCCCGCTTTTTCGTCTGCGCCGACAGGACCCTCGCGTGACCAGGAGCCTCCAGTCGCGCGGCACGGCGCCATCGACCCGGAGACCCGCATGAGCGAGACCGCCAAGCCCTCGGCCGAATTGCAGCAGCTCGTCGCCGACGCCGACACCGGCGGACGTGCCGCATCGGGACTGTCGGGGGCGGTGATCTCGGCGGTTGCGATCGGCTGGTCGCTCTGGCAATTGTGGTATGCGTCCCCGCTGCCGTTCTCGCTCGGCGTCGGGCTGCTCAACGACACCGAGGCGCGCGCACTGCATCTCGGCCTCGCGCTTTTCCTGGCCTTCCTGGCCTATCCGGGCTCGCGCCGGCCGGGCATTCGCAGCCGGGTGCCGCTGCTCGACTGGGTCTTCGCGCTGGCCGGCGCGTTCGCGGGCGCCTACCTGCTGCTGTTCTACAACCAGCTCGCCACGCGCCCCGGCGTGCCGATCGCGATGGACATCGTCGTGGCGAGCGCCGGCATGCTGCTGCTGCTCGAGGCCACGCGCCGGGCGGTCGGCGCGCCGATGGCGGTGCTGGCGCTGATCTTCATCGGCTACATCTTCCTCGGCCCGCACCTGCCCGACGTCGTCTCGCACAAGGGTGCGTCGCTCGAGCGGATGATCTCGCACATGTGGCTGACGACGGAGGGCGTCTACGGCGTCGCGCTGGGCGTGTCCGTGGGGTTCATCTTCATCTACGTGCTGTTCGGCGCGCTGCTCGACCGGGCGGGCGCGGGCAACTACATGATGCAGGTCTCGTTCGCGATGCTCGGCCACCTGCGCGGCGGCCCGGCGAAGGTTGCGGTGGTGTCCTCGGGCCTGAACGGGCTGATCTCCGGGTCATCGGTGTCCAACGTGGTCTCGGGCGGGATCTTCACGATCCCGCTGATGAAGAAGGCCGGCTACGGCGGCGTCAAGGCCGGTGCGATCGAGACCGCGTCGTCGGTCAACGGCCAGATCATGCCGCCAGTGATGGGCGCGGCGGCGTTCCTGATGGTGGAATACGTCGGCATCCCGTACACCGACATCGTCAAGCACGCGTTCCTGCCCGCGACGATCTCGTACATCTCGCTGTTCTACATCGTTCACCTCGAGGCGCTGCGGCTCGGCCTGCAGGCGAACGCGGTCCAGCGCCCGCGCAGCGCCCGCGAGAAGGCGATCGGCTGGGCGCTGGGACTGTCGGGGACGATCGCCGCGCTTGGCCTCGTCTACTGGATCGCGGTCGGCGCCAAGGCACTGTTCGGCGATGCCGCGCCCTGGATCCTCGGTGCGCTGCTGTTCGGCTTGCACGTGGTGCTGCTGCGCATGGCGAGCCGGTTTCCCGACCTGCCGCAGGAGATCGACATCGAGAACCCGGTGCTGCCCGACACCTGGCCGACGGTCCGGGCGGGCCTGCACTTCCTGATCCCGATCGGCATGCTGATCTGGTGCCTGATGATCGAGGAGTTGAGCCCGGCGCTGAGCGCGTTCTGGGCCACGGTCACGCTGATCGGCCTGATGCTCACGCAACGGCCGCTGATCGCGCTGTTCCGCGGCACCCGGATGGACGGCACATGGCGCACCGGCCTGGACGAGGTGGTGAAGGGCCTGAACGACGGGGCGCGCAACATGATCGGCATCGGCATCGCGACCGCGACCGCCGGGATCATCGTCGGCGGCATCACGCTGACCGGCCTCGGCTTCCGGATGACCGACTTCGTCGAGGTGGTGTCGCAGGGCAACGTGTTCGTGATGCTGCTGTTCACCGCCTTCGTCTGCCTGGTGCTCGGGCTCGGCGTGCCGACCACTGCGAACTACATCCTGGTCGCGTCGCTGATGGCGCCGGTCATCGTCGAGCTGGGCGCGCAGAGCGGCCTGATCATCCCGCTGATCGCCGTGCACCTGTTCGTCTTCTACTTCGGCATCATGGGCGACATCACGCCGCCGGTCGGCCTGGCCTCGTTCGCCGCGGCCGCGATCTCGGGCGAGGACGCGATCCGCACGGGCCTGCAGGGTTCGGTCTACGCGCTGCGCACCGTCGTGCTGCCGTTCGTGTTCATCTTCAACCCGGCGCTGCTGCTGATCGACGTCGACGGCTGGTTCGAGCTGCTGCTCGTGGTCGTGGCGTCGACCGTCGCTTCGCTGGTGTTTGCCGCGGCGACGATGGCCTGGTTCCGCACACGCTGTCGCTGGTGGGAGGTGGTGCTGTTGCTGGTCGCCACCTTCGCGCTGTTCCGGCCCGATTTCTTCATGGACCGGATCGCCGCGCCGTACACCGAAGTGCCGGCGTCGAGGATCTTCGACGTCGCTCGGCAACTCGACGACGGGGCGAGGCTCGGCCTGATCATCGAAGGCACGAACATCGAGGGCGACGAAATTCGCAAGACCGTGGGCGTGCGACTCGGCGAGCCCGGCGACGGCCGCAAACGGCTGCAGGAGGCCGGGGTCACGGTGGTCGCACTCGGCGAGCAGGTGCAGATCGGCAATGTGCGCTTCGGCAGCCGCGCGAAGAAGTCCGGCTTCGAGGCGGGCTGGCAGGTCGGCGGCGTGCTGGTGCCGACCGAGCGGCCGTCGGCGCACTGGGTCTACCTGCCGGC
>DAORSF010000382.1:0-3071 GCA_035443405.1 Burkholderiaceae bacterium
CCGCCGACGGATCCTGACTAAAATAGTCGCGAAACAGCGCATACAGCCCGGGGTATTCGCGCTGCAGTGCCTGCGGATCGGTGAAGAACGTTTCGGCCGTCACCGCGAAGAACTCGCCCGGATCGGTCGCGGCGTAGGGATCGAGCGGCAGCGTTTCGTACCAGGCGTCGGCCGCTTCCGATTCCGGGTCGACGTGCCGCGGAATCGCGGCTTCGACCGTGTCGAGCCGCGTGCAGAAGTCTGCATAGGCGTCGGTCATCGTCTGCGTCCAGCGCCCGCGCAGCGCCGATGGCAGCGGCGGCGCGCCGTCGGCCGCGCCGTCGAGCAGGTCGAGCTTGTGTGCGAACTCGTGGATCACGACGTTGTAGCCGACGTGTCCGGCGGACGGGTCCGCGTCGGGCCACGACAGCACGACCGGGCCGCCGTCCATGGCCTCGCCGGCGAGCTCGTCGTCGAACTCGTGCACCACGCCGGCGTCGTCGACCTGCGTGCGAGGCGCCACGAAGCGGTCGGGATAGACGACGATCTCGACGAAATCGCGATACTCGATGCCACTGAGTTGCAATGCGGGCAGGCAGGCCTGGATCGCGATGCCGATCCGCACGTCGTCGTCGATCTCGAAGCCGGCGGCGCCGCTGAACTGCTTGGTGGCCAGGAAGGCCTCGCACCGGGACTTCAGCCGTTCGCGCTGCGCGTCGTCGAGGTGCCGCAGGAACGGCAGATCGGCGGCGATCCGCCGCCAGCGCTCGGCGGCGATCGGCTCGGGGTGCGAAAGGCCCAGCAGTTTTCGGAGCATGGAGGTGTCGAAGTGCTTCGGCGGCGCCGCGGCTGCCTATAATCGGTAGCAGGATAGCGGAACGAGCAAGCGCGAGACGACGAGCCATGGGCACCCGGTCGATCGCCGCCGGCGACACGGGGGCGGAGCCTAACGCCGTGCCCGCCGAGATCGCTGCGCGGGCGCTCGAGTGGGCCGCCGAACGCGCCGGCGATGCGCGCGGGCGCAGCGGCGAGCGCTACGTCGACCACGCGCGCGCCACGATCGGCATCCTGCGCGAACTGGGCGTCGACGAGCCTGTGCTGGCAGCCGCGGCGCTGGTCTCGCCGGCCGAGAGCCTGCCGCTGCGCGAGATCGAGGCCGGGTTCGGCAGCGAGGTTGCGCGGCTCGTCGACGGCATGCGGCAGATCCAGCGGCTGCGCGAGCTTCATTCGACGCCGGGTGCCGCGGCCGGGCAGGTCGAGACGCTGCGGCGGATGCTGCTGGCGATGGCGACCGACATCCGGGTGGTGTTGCTGCGGCTGGCGTCGCGGCTGCACACGCTGCGCTACCACGCCGCACAGCGGCGCGCGCCCGATGCGGCGATCGCCCGCGAGACCATCGAGGTGCTCGCGCCGCTGGCCAACCGGCTCGGGCTCTGGCAACTCAAGTGGGAACTCGAGGATCTCGCCTTCCGGTTCCTCGATCCGGACACCTATCGGGAACTCGCGCGCCAGCTCGAGGAGCGGCGCGTCGAGCGCGAGACCTCTGTCGCAACCGTATTGCACAAACTGCAGGACGAGCTGGCTGCGGCCGGCCTGCGCGCGGAGGTGAGCGGGCGGCCGAAGCACCTCTACAGCATCTACAACAAGATGCGCAGCAAGCGGCGTTCGCTCGACGAGATCAGCGACCTGCGCGGGCTGCGCGTGATCGTCGACACGGTCGCGCAGTGCTACGCCGCGCTCGGCGTCGTGCACGCGATCTGGACGCAGGTGCCGCACGAGTTCGACGACTACATCGCCCGCCCGAAGCCGAACGGCTATCGTTCGCTGCACACGGTGGTTCTGGCCGACGACGGTCGCCCGCTGGAAGTGCAGATCCGCACGCGCGAGATGCACCGCTTCGCCGAGTATGGCGTCGCTTCGCACTGGCGCTACAAGGAGCAGCGCGGCGGCGCCCCTGCGCGCGGCGGGCGAGCGGCCGCGGCCGGCCACGACGAGCAGATCGCGTGGATGCGCCAGCTGCTCGCGTGGCAGCGCGAGGTCGGGCAGGCGCTCGGCAATGTGCAGCCTGCGGCCGCCGGCGCCGGCCAGCCGTTGCCGCAGCCGGGCGTCGAGGAGCGGATCTACGTGCTGACGCCGCAGGCGCGGGTGATCGAGCTGCCGGCGGGCGCCACGCCGATCGATTTCGCATACCACGTGCACACCAGCCTGGGGCACCGCTGCCGCGGCGCGCGGATCGACGGCCAGATGGTGCCGCTGAACACGCCGCTGCAGAGCGGGCAGACGGTCGAGATCGTGGCGGCGAAGGAAACCGGCCACGAAGGACCGTCGCGCGACTGGCTCAATCCGCAGCTGGGATACGTGCGCAGCCCGCGAACGCGCAACAAGGTGCGGCAGTGGTTCAACGCGCTCGAGCTCGAGCGCGACGCGGCTGCCGGTCGCGAGCGCGTCGAGCGCGTGCTGCAGAGGGAAGGGCGCACGGCGCTGGCCTTCGACGAGCTCGCGCGCCGGCTCGGTTTCGATGGGGCGCCACCGATGTTCCTTGCCGTGGCGCGCGACGAGATCGGACCGCGCCAGCTCGAAGAGGCAGTGCGCGGGCCGCCCGCGGGGGCGTCCCAGGCTGGCGCGTCCACAACGGCCGGTTCGGCTTCTGTCGCGACGATTGCCGACGGCGTGCAGACGCTGCCGCTGCCGCCGCGCAGGCGCGCGACGGCGCCGGTCGGACGCGGCGCCGGCGTGCTGGTCGTCGGCATCGATTCGCTGATGACCCAGCTCGCCCGCTGTTGCCGGCCGGTGCCGCCCGATGCCATCGTCGGCTTCGTGACCAAGGGGCGGGGCGTGTCGGTCCACCGGGACGGCTGCGCCACGTTCGCCCGGATGGCCGACCGCGCGCCGGAGCGGGTGATCGAAACTGCGTGGGGCGATGACGCGCTGCACGGCGGCGACGCGCGGACCCGGCGCTTTCCGGCCGACGTGGAGGTTCGCGCGACCGACCGGCCCGGCCTGCTGCGCGACATCACCGAGGTGTTCGCGCGCGACCGGCTCAACGTGACCGCGGTGCAGACCTTGTCGCGGCAGCAACTGGCCAGCATGCG
>DAORSF010000383.1:0-3064 GCA_035443405.1 Burkholderiaceae bacterium
CATCACGCGCGCGACCGCTTCCTGGTGATCGACGACGTGCTGCTGCCGCTCTACCGGCAGTTCGCCGCGCATCACCGCTTCGAGCGGGTGATCGTGTTCCCGTTCTCGGGGGCGCCGGTCGCGACGCGCGACGGCGATCCGCACGACGGCGAGCCTGCGGTCGACGACTACGAGGCGCTGCTGGCGCAGGCGCCGGCCGGCTTCGACTACGCGGAGCACGACGAGGACGACCCGGTGGCGATGTGCTACACGTCGGGCACGACCGGCAAGCCCAAGGGCGTCGTCTATTCGCACCGTTCGACGGTGCTGCACTCGCTGAACTGCGCGCTGCCCGACTACGTCGCGCTGTCTTCGCGCGACGTGGTGATGCCGGTCACGCCGATGTTCCACGCGAACTCGTGGGGCATCCCGTATGCGGCGGTGATGCTCGGCGCCAGACTGGTCTTTCCGGGACCGCACCTTCATCCCGACGACCTGCTCGACCTGATGGAAGCCGAGCCGCCGACGCTCACGCTCGGCGTGCCGACGATCTGGCTGGCGCTGATCCAGGCGTTCGAGGCAAACCCGGGCAAGTGGCGATTGCCGCAGGGCATGCGCAGCATGGTCGGCGGCGCCGCCGTGCCCGAGGCGCTGATCCGGCAGTTCGCGCGGCACGGCATCCACCTCGCGCAGGGGTGGGGCATGACCGAGACGTCGCCGATGGGCTCGCTCTTCTTCGAGAAGCCCGAGTTGCGCGGACGGCTGACCGACGACGATTGGTTCGCGCGCAAGGCGCTGGCCGGGATCCCGGGTCCGCTGGTCGAGGTGCGCATCATGGGCGACCAGGGACTCTGCGACTGGAACGGAAGCGACGTCGGCGAACTGCAGGTGCGCGGCCCGTTCATCACCGGCTCGTACCATGGCGAGGCACCGGCCGCCGACAAGTTCACCGCCGACGGCTGGCTGCGCACCGGCGACGTGGCGGCGATCGACGCGAATGGCTATATCCGCATCGCCGATCGCACCAAGGACCTGATCAAGTCGGGCGGCGAATGGATCAGCTCGGTCGACCTCGAGAACGCGATCATGGCGCACCCGGCGGTGGCCGAAGCCGCGGTCATCGCGATCGCCCATCCGAAGTGGACCGAGCGACCGCTGGCCTGCGTCGTCACGAAGCCGGGCGCGACCGTCAGCGCCGACGAACTGCGGGCGTTCCTGTCGCCGAAGTTTGCGCGCTGGCAGCTGCCCGACGCGTTCGAGTTCATCGACGCGGTGCCGCGGACCTCCACCGGCAAGTTCTGGAAGTCGCGGCTGCGCGACCGCTTCGCCGGTTGGCACTGGCCTGCCGAAGGGTAGGCAGCGCCCCTCGGTGGTGCCTGCCTGAGCCTGTGCACCATGTCGGTGCGCCCCGTATTGGGGCATCCCATGGTGATGGCCCGGCACATCCTGGTGCACCGGGTTCCGGTGGCCGACGTGGGGACGCGGAGACGTGGCACGGAACCTGCTAGTTTGAGTTGGAACCTGAAACAGCCCAGAATCGCGCGTTCGCCCAGTGTCGTACCGTCGAGTCCGGCGCGGCGTGTGCGCCACGCAACCCGAACCCCATCACAGCAGGAGAATCCCGGAATGGCCAGCGTCAAAGACGTGATGAAAATGATCGCCGACAACGAAGTGAAGTTCGTCGATCTGCGTTTCACCGACACTCGCGGCAAGGAACAGCACGTCTCGGTACCCGCGAAGGCGTTCGACGACGACAAATTCACGTCGGGTCACGCCTTCGACGGTTCGTCGATCGCCGGCTGGAAGGGGATCGAGGCGTCGGACATGCTGCTGGTACCCGACCCGGCGACCGCCAACATGGATCCGTTCCGCGAAGAAGCGACGCTGATCATGAGTTGCGACGTCGTCGAGCCGTCCGACGGCAAAGGCTACTCGCGCGACCCGCGTTCGATCGCCAAGCGTGCCGAGGCCTACCTGAAGTCCACCGGCCTCGGCGACACCGCGTATTTCGGCCCCGAGCCCGAGTTCTTCATCTTCGACTCGGTGACCTGGAGCGTCGACATGTCGGGCTGCTTCGTGAAGATCAACTCCGAGGAAGCGTCGTGGTCGACCGGCAGGGAGATCGAGGGCGGCAACCTCGGGCACCGGCCGCCGGTCAAGGGCGGCTACTTCCCGGTGCCGCCGGTGGACTCGTTCCAGGACATGCGCTCCGAGATGTGCCTGATCCTCGAGCAGATGGGCATCCCGGTCGAGGTGCACCACCACGAGGTGGCCGGCGCCGGCCAGAACGAGATCGGCACGAAGTTCTCCACGCTCGTGCAACGCGCCGACTGGCTGCAGGTGATGAAGTACGTGATCCACAACGTCGCGCACAGCTACGGCAAGACCGCGACCTTCATGCCCAAGCCGGTCGTCGGCGACAACGGCTCGGGCATGCACGTGCACCAGTCGATCTGGAAGGACGGCCAGAACCTGTTCGCCGGCGACAAGTACGCCGGGCTGTCGGACTTCTCGCTGTTCTACATCGGCGGGATCATCAAGCACGCGCGGGCGCTCAACGCGATCGCCAACCCGGGCACCAACTCCTACAAGCGGCTCGTGCCGGGCTTCGAGGCGCCGGTCATGCTCGCCTACTCGGCGCGCAACCGCTCCGCGTCGATCCGCATCCCGTACGTGAGCAACCCGAAGGGCCGGCGCATCGAGGTCCGCTTCCCGGATCCGACCGCGAACCCGTATCTGCTGTTCGCGGCGCTGATGATGGCCGGCCTGGATGGCGTGCAGAACAAGATCCACCCGGGCGAGGCCGCCGACAAGAACCTGTACGACCTGCCGCCGGAAGAGGAAGCGAAGATCCCGACCGTGTGCTCGTCGCTCGACCAGGCGCTCGATTACCTGGACAAGGACCGCGAGTTCCTGACCCGAGGCGGCGTGTTCAGCAACGACATGATCGACGCGTACATCGAGCTGAAGATGGAGGAGGTCACGCGCTTCCGCATGACCACGCATCCGGTCGAGTTCGACATGTACTACAGCCTCTGAAGCGGGGCGGGGTCAACGGGGCGGGCGACCGCCCCGTTTTTCATTG
>DAORSF010000384.1:0-3062 GCA_035443405.1 Burkholderiaceae bacterium
GCAAGCGCGTCGAGTTGTCAGTCTCGCCGCAGCCTGCTATGATCGCAGTCTTTTTTCGGGTCGCCCTGCCCAGCGCAAGGGCGGCCAGAGCATCACACCTGGCCAATCGCAGCCGGGATCGGAGAAAACAATGAGCCTTGGCCTTGTGGGACGCAAGGTCGGCATGATGCGCATCTTTACCGACGATGGCGACTCCATCCCGGTGACGGTGCTCGACGTGTCGAACAACCGCGTCACCCAGATCAAGACCGTCGACGCCGACGGTTACAGCGCCGTGCAGCTGACCTACGGCAAGCGCCGCGCCACGCGCGTCACCAAGCCCCAGGCCGGCCACTTCGCGAAGGCGGGGGTCGAGGCCGGCAGCATCGTTCGCGAATTCCACGTCGCTCCCGAGGCCCTCGGCGAGCTGAAGCCGGGCGCGGTCGTGCAGGTCGCGATCTTCGAGGCGGGCCAGAAGGTCGACGTGCACGGCACGTCGATCGGCAAGGGTTTCGCCGGCACGATCAAGCGCCACAACTTTTCCTCCGGTCGCGCGTCGCATGGCAACTCGCGATCGCACAACGTTCCCGGCTCGATCGGCATGGCGCAGGATCCGGGCCGCGTGTTCCCGGGCAAGCGCATGTCGGGCCACCTGGGCGCCGTGGCCAGCACCGTGCAGAACCTCGAGATCGCGCGCGTCGACGCCGAGCGCGGCCTGTTGATGGTGCGCGGAGCGGTCCCCGGGTCGAAGAACGGCAACGTCGTCGTGACCCCGGCGGTGCGCACGTCCGCCGCGGGCAAGCGCGCGGCGAAATAGGCTCGAGGAGCGTAGCCAATGGAACTGAAACTGCTCGACGCCAAGGGCCAGGCAGCATCGAAGGTCGAGGCGCCGGACACGATCTTCGGCCGTGACTTCAACGAGCCCCTGATCCACCAGGTCGTCATCGCGTACCGCGCAAATGGTCGCAGTGCCAACCGTGCGCAGAAGGATCGCGCCGACGTCAAGCACTCGACGAAGAAGCCGTTCCGCCAGAAGGGTACCGGGCGTGCGCGCGCCGGCATGACCTCCAGCCCGTTGTGGCGCGGCGGCGGCAAGATCTTCCCGAACTCGCCCGACGAGAACTTCGCACAGAAGGTCAACCGCAAGATGTATCGCGCTGGCGTGTGTTCGATCCTGTCGCAGCTCGCGCGCGAGGATCGCGTCGCCGTGATCGAGGACATCGCGGTCGAGGCGCCGAAGACGAAGCTGCTCGCCGACAAGATCAGGGCGATGGGAATGGGGCTCAACGGCAAGTCGGTGCTGGTGATCACCGACAACCTCGACGAAAACCTCTACCTCGCGTCGCGCAACCTGCCGCACGTTCTGGTCGTGGAGCCGCGCCAGGCCGACCCGGTCTCGCTGGTGCACTTCAGCAACGTGCTGATCACGCGGCCGGCGCTGGCCAAAGTCCAGGAGATGCTGGGATGAATCAGGAGCGTCTGATGACGGTGCTCGTCGCACCCATCGTCTCCGAGAAGGCGACCATGGTCGCCGACAAGAACGGCCAGGTGGCGTTCCGCGTCCTTCAGGACGCGACGAAAGACGAGATCCGGGCGGCGGTCGAGCTGCTGTTCAAGGTCGAAGTCGACTCGGTCCAGGTGCTGAACCAGAAGGGCAAGCAGAAGCGTTTCGGCCGCTACAACGGCCGCCGGCGCAACGTGCGAAAGGCCTACGTGAACCTGAAGCCGGGCCAGGAAATCAACTTCGCGGAGGCAACCTAAATGCCGGTCGTCAAGACGAAGCCGACTTCGCCGGGTCGTCGCTCGATGGTCAAGATCGTGACCCCGGGCCTGCACAAGGGTCGCCCCGTCGAAGCGCTGACCGAATCGAAGAAGCGCGGCTCGGGCCGCAACAACCTGGGCCACATCACGACGCGCCACAAGGGCGGCGGGCACAAGGCGCACTACCGGATCGTCGATTTCCGCCGCAACAAGGACGGGATCCCGGCGAAGGTCGAGCGACTGGAATACGACCCGAACCGCAGCGCTCACCTGGCGCTGCTGTGCTATGCCGACGGCGAGCGCCGCTACATCCTGGCGCCGCGCGGCGTGACGCGGGGCGCGGTTCTGATGAGCGGAGCCGAGGCCCCGATCCGCGCCGGCAACACGCTGCCGATCCGCAACATCCCGGTCGGATCGTCGATCCACTGCATCGAGATGCTGCCCGGCAAGGGCGCGCAACTGGCGCGGTCGGCGGGAACTTCCGTGCGGCTGCTGGCACGCGAAGGCACCTACGCGCAGCTGCGCCTGCGCTCGGGCGAGATCCGCAAGGTCCACATCGAGTGCCGCGCCACGATCGGCGAGGTGGGCAACGAGGAGCACAGCCTGCGCACGATCGGCAAGGCCGGCGCGAACCGCTGGCGGGGCATTCGCCCGACCGTTCGCGGCATCTGCATGAACCCGGTCGACCACCCGCACGGCGGGCGTTCCAACGGCGGCGGCCATCCGGTCTCGCCGTGGGGCACGCCGACCAAGGGCTTCAAGACCCGCCGCAACAAGCGCACCGACACGATGATCGTGCAGCGCCGCGGCCGCAAGTAACAGGCGAGTGACGAGTTAGCTATGGCACGTTCAGTCAAGAAAGGGCCGTTCGTCGACGGCCACCTGATGCACAAGGTCGACGTCGCGCTGGCCACGAAGGACAAGAAGCCGATCCGCACCTGGTCGCGTCGCTCGACGGTCGTCCCCGAGTTCATCGGCCTGACGATCGCCGTGCACAACGGCAAGCAGCACGTACCGGTGTTCATCAACGAGAACATGGTCGGCCACAAGCTGGGCGAGTTCGCCCTGACCCGCACGTTCAAGGGTCACGCGGCCGACAAGAAGTCGCCGGGCAAGCGCTAAGGGGAACGAGACATGGAAACCCAGGCCATCCTGCGCGGTGTTCACCTGTCGGCCCAGAAGGGCCGCCTGGTCGCTGACATGGTGCGCGGCAAGCCCGTCGAGCAGGCGTTGAACATCCTGACCTTCTCGCCCAAGAAGGCGTCGAAGATCGTCAAGAAGGTGCTCGAGTCGGCGATCGCCAACGCCGAGCACAACGACGG
>DAORSF010000385.1:0-3061 GCA_035443405.1 Burkholderiaceae bacterium
CCGGCGCGGGCGGGTTGGGGGCGCGAGGGCAGCGGGTGCGGCGCGCGGGGCGGTGACGACGGCGGTCGGTGCTGCGCACCGACTTCCCTTGCGCTGCTCGCCTCGGGGTCGCGCGGCGAAACTCGCTGCGCTCGCTTCGCGAGCTCCGCTCGGACAATCGCCGCGAGAATGATGAACGAAGCGCGCTTCGCGCGCCGACCCCGTGGCTGCGCTGCTCGGCGCCGCCGACACCGCCCCGCGCGCCGCACCCGCTGCCCTCGCGCCCCCAACCCGCCCGCGCCGGCCCCCGCGCCCCGCCCGGCCGCAGCCTGCCGCTCTGGAGCTGTCGATGGTCTTCGGAGCAAGAACCGCGTCGCGCCTCACCAACGTCGCGACAATGCGCGCGAGCACCACGACGCATCCGGCAAAGGTGCGGGCCGCCCGCCGCGGGCGGCCCGCACCTTTGCCCGCGCAGGCCCTTGCCCGCGCCGGCCGAGCCACTCGGCCCCGTCGCCGCCCGTGGGTCGGGTTAAACTGCATACGCGGGCCGATGCGTTGCCGCGCCAGGAAATCGAACGAGCGTTCGCTTCCGGACGCCTTCCTTCCGGACGCCTTCTCTTCCCACTTTCACTGCACACCGGGAACCATTCATGAGCCAGGCCCACTACGCGACGCAGGGCGACGTCGCGGTGATCACGATGGACAATCCGCCGGTCAACGGGCTGGGCCACGCGCTGCGCACCAGCATCGTCGAAGGTGTGCGCAAGGCCCAGGCCGACCCGGCGATCAGCGCCATCGTACTGACCGGCGCGGGCAAGGCGTTCTCGGGCGGCGCGGACATCCGCGAGTTCAACACGGCCAGGGCGCTCGCGGAGCCGAACCTGCTGACCGTGATCCGGACGGTCGAGTCGTGCAGCAAGCCGGTGGTGGCCGCGGTCCACAGCGTGGCGATGGGCGGCGGACTGGAGCTCGCGATGGGTTGCCACTACCGGGTTGCAGCGCCGGGCGCGCAGATCGCACTGCCCGAAGTCAAGCTCGGCGTGCTCCCTGGGGCCGGCGGCACGCAGCGTCTCCCTCGCCTCGTGCCGCTCGAGATGGCGGTCAACATGATCGTGTCGGGCAACCCCGTCAAGTCGGAGAAGTTCAAGGGGACGCGGTTGTTCGACGAGATCGTCGAGGGCGACCTGATGGCTGGCGCGCTGGCGTTCGCGAGGAAGGTGGTCGCCGAGAAGCGCGGCCTGCCCAGGGTGCGCGACCTGAAGGTCGAGCACGAGGACGCCGAGGCGTTCCTGCAGTTCGCGCTGAACACGGCAAGGACGGTGGCGAAGAACCTGCCGGCGCCGGCTCGTTGCGTCGAGGCGATCGCGTGCGCGCTCGGTCCGTCGTTCGACGAAGGACTGGCGAAGGAGCGCGCGATGTTCCTCGAGCTCGTCCAGACGCCCGAATCGAAGGCGCTGCGCCACGCGTTCTTCGGCGAGCGCGCCGCCAGCAAGATTCCCGACGTGCCCGAGGACACCCCGATCCGGCCGATCGCGTCGGCGGCGGTGATCGGCGCGGGGACGATGGGCGGCGGGATCGCGATGAACTTCGCCAACGCCGGCATCCCGGTCAGGCTGCTCGAGGTCAAGCAGGAGGCGCTCGATCGCGGCGTCGCGACGATCCGCAGGAACTACGAGAATTCGGCGAAGAAGGGCCGCATGAGCGCCGAGGACGTCGAGAAGCGCATGGCGCTGATCCTGCCGACGCTGAGCTACGACGACATCGGCTCGGCCGACATCGTGGTCGAAGCGGTCTTCGAGGACATGCCGGTCAAGGAGGCCGTGTTTCGCAAGCTCGACGAGGTCATGAAGCCGGGGGCGATCCTGGCGACCAACACCTCGACGCTCGACGTGAATCGCATCGCGGCATTCACGAAGCGGCCGCAGGACGTGATCGGCACGCACTTCTTCTCGCCTGCCAACGTCATGAAGCTGCTCGAGATCGTGCGCGGCGAGAAGACCGCGAAGGACGTACTCGCGACGACGATGCAACTGTCGAAGAAGCTGCGCAAGACCGGCGTCGTGTCGGGCGTCTGCGACGGCTTCATCGGCAACCGGATGCTGGAGCAGTACCTGCGCCAGGGGCTCTACATGCTCGAGGAGGGCGCGAGTCCGCAGCAGGTCGACCGCGCGATCGAGAAGTTCGGCTTCGCGATGGGGCCGTTCCGGATGAGCGACCTGGCCGGCAACGACGTCGGGTGGTACATCCGCAAGCGCCGCTACGTCGAACGGCCGAACCTGCAGTACCCGAAGATCGCCGACAAGCTGTGCGAGATGGGCCGCTTCGGCCAGAAAACCGGCGCCGGGTGGTACCGCTATGCGCCGGGCAAGCGCGACGCGCTGCCCGATCCGGTGGTCGACGAGCTGATCGCCACGCACCGCAGGGACATCGGCGTGGCGGCGCGCAAGATCACCGACGACGAGATCGTTCACCGGCTGGTGTTCGCGCTGGTCAACGAGGGGGCAAAGATCCTCGACGAAGGCATCGCGCTGCGCGCCTCGGACATCGACATGATCTACCTCACCGGCTACGGCTTCCCGATGTGGCGCGGCGGACCGATGCTGTACGCGGACATGGTCGGGCTGTACAACGTGGTCAACCGGATGGCGGATTTCGCGGCCAACCCGCACGGCGACCCGTCGTTCTGGCAGCCCGCGCCGCTGCTCGCGCGGCTGGCGGCCGAGGGCAAGGGCTTCAACGGTTGAGCTACCAGGGGATATCGAATCATGCGTGAAGCTGTCATCGTGTCGACCGCCCGAACTGGCCTGGCCAAGTCCTGGCGCGGCGCGCTGAACATGACCCACGGCGCCACCATGGGCGGGCACGTCGTGCGCGCCGCGATCGAGCGCGCGGGCATCGAGCCCGGCGAGGTCGAGGACGTGCTGATGGGGTGCGCGACTCCGGAGGGCGCGACCGGCTCGAACATCGCCCGCCAGATCGCGCTCGCGGCCGGTTGCCCGGTGACGGTCTCCGGGGTCACCGTCAACCGCTTCTGCTCGTCGGGACTGCAGACGATCGCGATGGCCGCGCAGCGCATCATCGC
>DAORSF010000386.1:0-3059 GCA_035443405.1 Burkholderiaceae bacterium
CGGACTTGCGCATCACGCGGTCCTTGTCGTCGCCGTAGTCGGTGGTGCGCAGCCAGAGTGCGCCGCCATCCTCGAAGGTCTTGCCCGCGCGCACCAGCGCATCGACCGTCGCCTGCACGCGTCCCTCGTCGTAGAGCGACGATTCGAGGTAGTAGTTGTCGAAGCGCACGCCGAACGCGCGCAGGTCGATGTCCTGCTCGTGGCGCAGGTAAGCAACCGCGAAGCGACGGATCGCGTCGAGGTCCTCGACGTCGCCGCGGGCGCAGACCTCGGCGACGCGCTCGGCCGACACGGTCTTGCGCGCCAGGTAGTCGGCGGCGATGTCGCAGATGTACTCGCCGCGATAGCCGTCGGCCGGGAAGCGGTCGTCGTCGGGGCCGATGCCGCGCGCACGCGCCTGCACCGACAGCGCGAGCTTGTCGATCTGCGCGCCGGCATCGTTGTAGTAGAACTCGCGCGCGACCCGCCAGCCGTCGGCCTCGAGCAGCGCGGCCAGCGCGTCGCCGAGCGCCCCCTGCCGGCCGTGGCCGACGTGCAGCGGTCCGGTCGGGTTCGCCGAGACGAATTCGACCATCACCTGGCGCTGCGCGCCTCGGACGCCGCGGCCGAAGGCCGCGCCATCGCGCAGCACGCGGCCGACCACGGCGCGCTTGGCGTCCGCGCGCAGGCGCAGGTTGATGAAGCCGGGGCCCGCGATCTCGAGCGACTCGATCAGCGGGCCGTGCGCCGACTCGCGATCGAGCACCTCGATCGCGGCCTTCAGCCGCTCGGCGACCTGGCGCGGGCTGGCCTTGAGCGGGCGCGCCAGCTGCAACGCCAGGTTGCTGGCCAGATCGCCGTGCCCTGCCTGCCTGGGTCGGTCGAGCTCGATCGCCGGCACGGGCACCTGCGCGCCGCCCGCCGTGACCAGCTGACCGGCCGCGGCGTCGAACAGCGCGACCAGCCTCGACTTGTGTTCCGTTAACATGGCCCCGGATTGTACTTGGGGGTCCGCGGACCCCCAGCCACGCGGATGCCGCTGCAGATCGTCGACCCCGTCGAACTCGACCACCTGGTCGTGGCCTGCGCCACGCTCGTGCAGGGCGACGCCTGGCTGCGCGAACTCGCCGGCGTGCCGTCGGCGCCCGGCGGCAGCCACCCCGGCTGGGGTACCCACAACCGCCTGCTGCGGCTCGACGCCCGCAGCTACCTCGAATTGATCGCGCCGGACCCGTCGCAGCCCGACCCGGCGATGCCGCGGCCGTTCGGACTCGACGACCCCGCCCTGCGCCAGCGCGTCGCGGAGCGACCGCGGCTGGTGCATTTCGTCTGCCGGATGCCGCGCCTCGACGCGCTCGCGAGCCTCGGGCTCGACTACGACCCCGGCCCGGTCGTGACGATGGCGCGCGGCGCATTCGCCTGGCGCATCACGATGCCGCAGGACGAGGCGAGCGCGACGCGGCGCTGGACTGCGGCCGGACGGCTGCTGCCGACGCTGATCGAATGGGCCGGCGCGGAAACGCCCGAGCGCCATCCTGCCGACGCGCTCCCCGCGTCGGGCGTGACCCTGGTCCGGCTGCGACTGTGCGCACCGGGCGGTTTGGCGATACCCGCGGCCTTGCGCCGCGATCCGCGCGTGGTCACCGTCGCCGCTTCGCAGCGGGCGATGGGCGCCGAGTTGTCGACGCCCCTGGGCTGGCGCCTGATCGACTGAGTTTCGCCTTCGGCGCCGTCGAAGCCGGCCGCGTGCCCGCAGCGCGTCGCCCCGCTCGCCGGCCGGGGCGCAGCGCGCCCGCCGCAGCCGCGACCGCCGCCGCGAATGCCGCCGCCAGCCAGTCGCGGAACTGGCGCACCGGCTCGCGCACCGCTCCGGGCGGCCAGACCATCAGGAAGCGCTTGCCGGTGGCCAGCGGCTGCGAGGACGCCAGCACCAGTTCCCCGCGGCGGATCGCGTCGACCGCCAGCAGGTCGCCGAGCATCGCCACGCCCTGCCCGCGCGCCGCGGCATCGGCCGCCAGCATCTCGTGGCTGAAGTACAGGCCGCGCGCCGCGTCGACGTCGTCGTAGCCCTCCTGCTGCAACCAGCGCTCCCAGTGATCGATGCGTTCGCGCGACGACACCTCGTGCAGCAGCCGCACCTGCGGCGCAAGGCGTCCGCGTCGAACGTGCGCTGCGAAATAGGCCGGCGAGCACACCGGGTACATCAGCTCGTCGCAGATCGGGATCGACTCGAGGTCGCGCGGCGTCTCCGACACGTGCCGCACGGCGAGGTCGACGCCGTCGCTGTCGAAGTCGGCCAGCTCGAGGGTGGCGTCGATGCGCACCTGCACCTGCGGATGCGCGCGCGTGAATTCGTCGAGCCGCGGCACGAGCCAGCGAGTGCCCAGCGACGGCAGCACGCTGACGGTGACCGTGTTGCGCTCGGGGCGCAGCCGCTCGGCCGCCTGTGCGATCTGGCGCAGCGAGCGCGCGACCACCGCGTGGAACTGCACGCCGGCCTCGGTCAGCTCGACGCCGCGGGCGCGGCGGTCGAACAGCCGCACGCCGAGCCATTGCTCGAGCTGACGCACCTGCTGGCTGATCGCACCCGGCGTGACGAACAGGTCGCCGGCCGCGCGGCGCAGGTTCAGGTGGCGCGCGGCCGCGTCGAAGGCGCGCACCGCGTTGAGCGGCGGAAGCTTCATGAGTTAAGTATAGCGTTGAGTTTTTCTGATCTCTCGGGGGCTTCGAACTCGCTTGTCCGGACCTCGTCCGGGGACGATGATCTCGATTCGACGCCGCGCCGGAACGCTCCGGAGCAGGCACCCCCGGAGAATCGACCATGGAAGTCCTGCTGTCCACGCTGCCGCTGCAGCTGCCTCGAGGCGGCACCCTGCGCCTCGAGTCCGCGCGCGGCGTCACCGTGCGCGTGCGCAGCGGCCGGCTCTGGCTCACCGAGCAGGGCCTGCCGGACGACGTGTTTCTCGGACCTGGCGACGCGTGGCGGCTGTGCGGCAACGGCCGCGTCGTCGTCGAGGCCGACGCGACCAGCCGCTTCGAGCTGGTCGGTCCGCGGGCGCAATGGCGATTCGCACCGCGCG
>DAORSF010000387.1:0-3024 GCA_035443405.1 Burkholderiaceae bacterium
GCCAGCGGTTTCGTCAGTGCGGCCGAGGTCTGGGGCCGCTGACCGCGGGCCCGCCGCGCCGCCGCCTGCAGGGAGCGTCATGCGCATCGCGATCTTCGGCGCCGGAGCGTGGGGCACGGCACTGGCGGTGCACGCTGCGCGCCGGCATCCCGTGACGCTGTGGGCCCGTGACGGCGCCCTCGTGGCGTCGCTCAGGGCCGGGCGGCGCAACGATCGCTACCTGCCGGGTGTCACGCTCGCGGCCGGCATCGACTTTACCGACGATGCCGACGCGACCTGCGAATGGCTGGCCGAGCCCGGCTCGCTGGCGGTGGTCGCCACCCCGGTGGCGGGCCTGCGCGCGACGCTGCGCGCGCTCGACGCGACGCTGCCCGACGCGTCCGTGGGTGTCGTCTGGCTGTGCAAGGGCATCGAGGCGTCGACGGGTCGCCTGCCGCACGAGGTTGCTGCCGAGGAGTTGCACCGGCACGGCGCCGGCGTGCTGTCGGGGCCGAGCTTCGCGCAGGAGGTCGCCGCGGGCTTGCCGGTGGCGCTGACGGTCGCGTCGGCGTCGGTGCCGCTGCAGTCCGCCGCGGTCGCGGCCTTCCACCATGGCCCGGCGCGGATCTATCGCAGCGACGACGTCGTCGGCGTCGAGATCGGCGGCGCGCTCAAGAACGTGATGGCGATCGCCGCCGGCATCTGCGACGGACTCGCACTCGGCCAGAACGCACGTGCCGCGCTGATCACGCGCGGCCTCGCCGAGACCGCGCGGCTCGGGGCGGCGCTCGGCGCGCGCGCCGAGACCTTCATGGGCCTGACCGGTCTCGGCGACCTGGTGCTGACCTGCACCGGCGACCTGTCGCGCAACCGGCAGGTCGGGCTCGCGCTGGCCGGCGGCGAGTCGCTGACGGCGATCATCGAGCGCCTCGGGCACGTTGCCGAAGGCGTGCACTGCGCGCAGGCCGCCGAGGCGCTGGCTCGCGCGCACGGCGTCGACATGCCGATCGTGTCGGCGGTCAACGCGGTGGTCGCGGGCCGGCAGGGCGCGCGCGACGCGGTGCTGGCGCTGCTCTCGCGCGAACCCCGCAACGAGCACGAATGAAGCGATGACGACACCGGCGATGCCGCGCCCCGGGCGTCGGTGGATCTGCGTGTTCTGCGGCGCCAAGCCCGGCGCCGACCCGAAGTACGAGCGGGCCGCGCGCGAGACCGGACGCGCGATCGCAGCGCGCGGCTGGGGGCTGGTGTTCGGCGGCGGCCGCGTGGGCCTGATGGCAGCGGTGGCCGATGCCGCGCTGTCGGCCGGCGGCGAAGTGATCGGCGTGATTCCGCGCGCGTTGATGGCGCGCGAGCCCGGCCATCCCGGCGTGACCCGCCTGGAGATCGTGTCCGACATGGCCGTTCGCAAGCAGCGGATGATCGAACTGTCGGATGCGTTCGTCACGCTGCCCGGCGGGCTCGGCACGCTCGACGAGCTCTTCGAGGTGCTCACGCTGCGCCAGATCCGGCAGCACGCCAGGCCGGTCGGCCTGTACAACCTCGACGGCTATTTCGACACGCTGCTCGCTGCCTGCCGCGAGTTCGTCGCGCGCGGTTTCGTGCTCCCGGGCGACATCGACTACGTGATCGATTCCCCGGGCATCGAGCCGCTGCTCGACCGGCTGTTCGCGTCCTGAGCGCGCCGTCGGCGCGACGCCGGCGCACGACGTGCTACGCGGCACCTTCGAAACCGAACTGCCGCCACGCTTCGAAGACGGTGACCGCGACCGCGTTCGACAGGTTCAGGCTGCGGTTGTGCGGGCGCATCGGCAGGCGCAGCCGCTGCGACGGCGCGAATTCGTCGAGGATCGCGTCGGGCAGGCCGCTGGTCTCGGCGCCGAACACCAGGTAGTCGCCGCGCGCGAACTCGACGTCGGTCGGACGGCGCTCGCCGCGCGTGGTGAGCGCGAAGCGCCGGCGCGGACGCTCGCGCTCGACGAACGCCTGCCAGCTGGCGTGCACCCGCAGGCTGGCGAACTCCCGGTAGTCGAGCCCGGCCCGGCGCAGCTTCGCCGAGTCGAGCGAGAAGCCGAGCGGCTCGACCAGGTGCAGCTGCGCGCCGGTGTTTGCGCACAGGCGGATCACGTTGCCGGTGTTGGGCGGGATCTCAGGGCGGACCAGGACGACGTTGAGCATCGGGCCGTGCTTGTGCGTGAGCGGTGCGCGCGACGACGCAGTTAATCACATGCGCGGCACCGGCGCCCCTGAGCGCCGCCGCCGCGTCGCGCAGCGTGGCACCGGTGGTCATCACGTCGTCGACCACGATCACCGAGCGCACGGCGGCCGAACGCGGCGCCGTGAAGGCGCCCGACAGCGCGACCCGGCGCTCGCGAGCCGGCAGCGTGGCGGCAGGCGCGCCGGCTCGCGGCCGTTGCAGCAGCCGGTGGTCGAGCGGCAGGCGAAGCGTCCGCGCCAGCGCGCGCGCGATCTCGAGCGACTGGTTGAAGCCGCGTGTCGCGAGTCGCGCCAGCGGAAGTGGAATCGCGGTGACGATCGGCGCCGCGTCGTCGTCGCGCCGGTTCGGCACGCTTCCGGGCTCCTGCAGCGACCGCGCGAAGCAGCGCGCGAGCGCGCCGCCGAGCGGCTGCGCCAGCGACGCGTCGCGGCCGAACTTGAGCGCGTGCACGAGCCGGTCGAGGGGCGGCGCGTAGTCGGCCAGCACCACCGTGCGTGCGAACGGCGGCGGGTCCGCGGCGCAGGCGGCGCACGGCGTCGACGCCTGGCTCGCGTGGAGGCCGCAACACGGGCACCGCGTCGCCCGGTGCCCCGGCAGCGCCGCTTCGCACGCCACGCACAGCGCGCCGTGCCCGGTGTCGCCGCAGACGACGCAGCGGGCCGGCAGCCACGCGTCCAGCAGGCCGGCGCCGACTCGGCGCAGCGGTCCGGCCCGCTTTCCGTGCGCGGATTCCGGGATGTCGTCCATGGCGATCATTCGAACCGATCGCCGCCCTATACTGCGCGCCATGCTTACCCCGCCGGACCTAGACCCGAGGGCCGTGCGCC
>DAORSF010000388.1:0-3007 GCA_035443405.1 Burkholderiaceae bacterium
ACGGTCTGGTCGAACTGGCGCTTGGTGGCGCCCATCTTCACCGCGATGCCCGCCAGCTGGATCATCTCTGCGGCGTCCGGGCCGCACAGGTGCACGCCGAGCACGCGGTCGCTGTCGCGATCGACGACCAGCTTGACGAGCATGCGCTCGACACGCGCCGCGAGCACGTTGCTCATCGGACGGAAGCTGCTTCGGTAGACGTCGACGCGAGCGAAGCGCTCGCGCGCCTGCGCCTCGGTCAGCCCGACCGTGCCGATCTCCGGGGTGCTGAACACGGCCTCGGGCACGTCTTCGTAGTCGCAGGTCCACGACTTGCTGCCAAACACCGTGTCCGCGAAGGCGTGGCCCTCGCGAATCGCCACCGGCGTCAGCTCCAGGCGACCGGTCACGTCGCCGACGGCCCAGACGTTCCCGGCAGTGGTGCGCGAGTCGGCCGACACGCGGATCGCGCCGCGCTGGTCGATTTCGGCGCCCACCGACTCCAGGCCGAGCCCCTTCGTGTTCGGCACGCGGCCGACGGCGAACATCACCCGGTCGGTGTCGAGCACCGCCCCGCGGTCGGTGCGCACGAGGAATCCGTCGCGGTTGCGCTCGATCGCCGTGATCGTCTCGCCGGTGCGGATGTCGATGCCCGTCGCGCGCATCGCCGCGTCCAGATGCCGGCGCAGGTCGTCGTCGAAACGGCGCAGGACCAGGTCGCCGCGGTAAACCAGCGTCACCCGCACGCCGAGGCGCTGCAGCAGGCAGGCGAACTCGACCGCGATGAAGCCGCCGCCCTCGATGATCATCCGCGCCGGCAACTGCGGCAGGTCGAACACCTCGTTCGACGTGATTCCCAGTTCGGCGCCGGGGATGTCCGGCAGGAACGGCGTGCCGCCGGTGGCGACCAGCACGCGCGCGGCGCGCACGGTCTCGCCGGTAGCGAGCAGCCGAACCCGTCCCGGCCCGTCGAGCACCGCGCGCGAGTCGATCGTGCGCACGCCGGCGCGCAGCAGGCCGTCGCGATAGATCGCCTCGAGCCGCGCGAGTTCGCGGTCCTTGGCCTCGCGCAGCGCGGGCCAGTCGAAGCGCGCGCCATCGAAGCGCCAGCCATAGCCGGGCGCTCGGCCGAACTCGTCGGCGAGCCGGCTGGCGAGCACCAGCAGCTTCTTCGGCACGCAGCCGCGGATCACGCAGGTTCCGCCGTAGCGGTACTCCTCGGCGAGCGCCACCTTCGCGCCGTGACCGGCGGCGATCCGTGCGGCGCGAACGCCGCCCGATCCGCCGCCGACGACGAACAGGTCGAACGATTCGCTCATCGCGTTCCCACCGGTGTCCCGCGCGGCCACAGCCTGGCGGCGGGTTCGCGCCGCGCCGGCCTGCATGCCGCAACCGTGATCAAATTTTCCTTTATTGACACACAAATCCTTTCGTGAGATTATTATCTCATATAAGCTCGATCCGTCCTCGAACCTCGATGCCCGTTCACCCACTCAAGCGCACGGTCCGGTTCGCCCATGATCCGGCAAGGGAGGCACCATGTCCGCACGTTACGACTTCTACGGCCCGATCCACAAAGGGCTCCGGCCCGGCTCGGCGCAGCTGCTCACCCGGCTCGGCAGCGTCGACTGGCGCGATCCGTCCGCCGGCAGCCCGCTGCTGGCGCAGTTGCGCACGCACCTCACGCTGTCCAGGGAACATCTCGAGCACGAAGACGCCGAGATCATCCCGCCGCTGCGCGCACATGCGCCCGAACTGGCGGCGCGCCTGGACAAGGAGCACGCCCACCACGACGAGGCGTTCGCCGAGCTCGAGGCGTTGGCGGCGCAGGCCGAAAGGGCCGGGCCCGGCGAGCGCGAGGCGGCCGGGCGCGCGCTGCATCTGCGCTTCTCGATGTACTTCGCCGACGACCTGGCGCACATGGCGGGCGAAGAGCGCGAAGCGCTGCCGGCCTTCCACGCTTCGTTCAGCGACGCCGAGATGCTCGCCATGGAGATGCGGATCATCCAGTCGATTCCGCCCGCGCGGCTGACGCAGTACTACTTCCTCATGGTTCCCGGGATGAACCCGTCCGAGCGCGCCGCATTCCTTCTCCACGTGAAGCGAAACGCCCCGCCCGAAGCCTACGAGCACCTGCTGAACGACGTCGCACGCGCGGCGCTTCCGCCGGAAGCGTTCCGCGCGCTGCACGACGAACTGGCGCTCGCTGCCTGACCCCGCGCGCCCGGGCGCGACCCGCCGCACGCCCGCCGCGCTCAGGCCGACGCCGTCGACGCGCCGGCCAGGCTCACCTCGAGCATGGCCACGAAGGCCGACGTGCGGCGCGGCAGCAAGCGCCGGCCCGGCGTCACGCACCACACCGTCATCGTCGGCAGGCGCCACCCGGGCAGGACACGCTCGAGCAGGCCCCGGCCGACCAGCGCCGCGGCATAACGCACCGACAGGCCGGCGACGCCCATGCCGCGCGTCGCCAGGGTGCACATCAGCCCGATCGAGTTCACCGACACCGGCCCGTCGGGCAGGCCTTCCCAATGCTCGGCGCCGCGCGCCAGCCGCCACGGCTGGGGTTCGCCGCCGCTGCCGATCAGCCGCAACGCGGCGTGCCCGGACAGCTGCGCGGGCGCCGACGGCCGACCGGCGCGCGACAGGTAGGCCGGGCTCGCAAACAGCCCCTGCTCGAGGTCGACCAGCCGGCGCGCGACCAGCGTCGCGTCGTCCGGCAGACGGGGCGCCACGCGCACCACCAGGTCGAAGCGCTCGGCGATCACGTCGACGCGGCGCGGCGAGATGTCCAGCTCGAGCCGGACCGCGGGATGGCGCGCGGCGAAATCCACGACGAACGGCACGAGGTCCAGCTCGTCGAGGAAGCCCGGCGGCAGCGACACGCGCAGCGTGCCCTGCGGCGTCGCCCGCCGGTGTTGCGCCAGCGCGTTGACGGCTTCGGTCTCCTCGAGCAGGCGCTGCGCGTGCTCGAGGATGCGCTCGCCGAACTCGGTGATCGCCAGCTGGCGGGTGGTGCGCGTCATCA
>DAORSF010000389.1:0-3004 GCA_035443405.1 Burkholderiaceae bacterium
ACCTGTCGGTGCAGGCTTCGGCGACCACCTACGAGGCGATCGAGTTCTACCGCGAACGCTACGGCATCCAGAGGGCGGTGCTGCCGCGCGTGCTGACGCTGTCCCAGGTCGGGCACGTCTGCCGCCACACGGGCGCCGAGATCGAGGTGTTCGGTTTCGGCAGCCTGTGCGTGATGGTCGAAGGGCGCTGCGCGCTGTCGTCGTACGCAACCGGCCAGTCGCCGAATACCGCCGGAGTCTGCTCGCCGCCATCGGCGGTGCGCTGGGAGGACGGCGCCGACGGCGTTCGCGCGCGCCTGAACGAAGTCCTGATCGACTGCTACGCCCCCGACGAGCCGCGCGGCTACCCGACGCTGTGCAAGGGGCGTTTCGACGTCGACGGAATCCGCGACTACGCGCTCGAGGAACCGACCAGCCTGAACACGCTCGCGGTGCTGCCGCAGCTGATGGCGTTCGGCGTCGCCGCGATCAAGATCGAGGGGCGCCAGCGCAGCCCCGCCTACGTCGAACAGGTCACGCGCGTCTGGCGCGCCGCGATCGACCATTGCGCGGCACAACCGTCGCGCTTCGCGGTCCAGCCGCAATGGGTTGCGGCGCTCGGCCGCTGGTCCGAGGGCCAGCAGCACACGCTGGGCGCCTACGACCGCCCGTGGCAATGACCGGAGATCCGACGATGACCCCACGCATCCAGATCACGGTCGGCCCGGTGCTGCCGTACTGGTCCCGCAGGACGCTGATCGACTTCTACGGCGCGGTCGCCGACTCGCCGGCCGACACCGTGGTGCTCGGCGAAGTGGTCTGTTCGCGTCGACACGAGATGAAGCACGACGACTGGCTTGCGCTGGGGCGCGAACTGGCCGCGTGCGGCAAGGAAGTCGTGCTCGCGAGCCAGGCGCTGCTCGAATCGGAGTCCGACCTGCGCGACATGCGGCGTCTGGCGGCGCAGGACGAGTTCCTGGTGGAGGCCGGCGACGCGTCGGCGTTGCGCGCACTCGCCGGCCGCCCGTTCGTGCTCGGCCCGCACGTCAACGTGTACAGCCAGCCGGCTCTCGTCGAGCACGCCGGGCTCGGCGCGATCCGCTGGGTCGCGCCGGTGGAACTGAGCCTGGAGGCGATCGGACTCGTGAACCCGCCGCACGCACCGGTGGCGGGTGGCCCGCAGGCCGACACGCCGATCGCGACCGAGGTGTTCGCCTTCGGCCGGCTTCCGCTGGCGTTCTCCGCACGCTGCTTCACCGCTCGCCACTACCACCTCAACAAGGACGAGTGCGGCTTTCGATGCATCGAGCATCCGGACGGGCTGCTGCTGGCGACCGCGGAAGGTGCGCCCTTCCTGACGCTGAACGGCATCCAGACGCAATCGGCGGCGCAGCAGTGCCTGATCGGCGACGGTGCGGCGATGCGCGACGCCGGCGTCACCCGGGTGCGCCTGTCACCCGTCGCGCAGCGCTTCGCGACCGTGATCGACCGCTTCGACCGGGTGCTCAACCACGAAGGCGACGCCGGTGCCGCGCGCGCCGACCTCGAAGCGATCAGCCTGCCGGGCGGCCTGGCCGACGGCTTCGCGCATCGCCGCCCCGGACTCGAACGAAGCTGGACCTGAGGAGGCCCGCCATGACGCCTGCCCGCCACACCGCCTTGCCCGTGCCCGCCGCTTTGCGCGACTTCGTCGCGCGACTGCCGATCCGCCCGCCTTCGTTCGTGCTGGCGCTCGCACTCGACCGGTTGCTGCGCCCGCAACTGTCGGCCGACGTCGCGCGGCAACTCGCCGACAAGATCGTCGAGATCGAGGTCCGGGATCTCGGCATACGTTGCCGGCTGATGCTCACGTCGGCAGGTTTTCGTGCCGTCGCCGACGGTGGCCCGGTGACGCTGCGCGTCGTGGCCGACGCCGGCAGCTATTTCCGGCTGTTGCGCGGCGAGGACGACGCGGACCGGCTCTTCTTCGAGCGCGCGCTGGTGATGGAAGGCGACACCGAGTACGGCCTGATCCTGAAGAACACGCTCGACGCACTCGGGCCGCTGTTGCGCTGGCCGGCGCGGACGTCCTGATCATGTCGCCCGCCGCCGCGTCGCCCGGGCGCGCGACGCCACCGATATACTTGCGCCCTGCCCGAGACCGGGCCCGGCCGATATCGGACCTCCCATGAACGACGGCTTCATCCTCACGCTCTCCTGCCCCGACCGTCCCGGCATCGTCCACGCCGTGTCCGGCTTCCTGCTGGAGCAGCGCGGCAACATCCTCGAGGCGGCGCAGTACGACGACCGCGACACCGGCCTGTTCTTCATGCGCGTGCACTTCGAGTCGTCCGCGCCCGATGCGACGGTCGACTCGCTGCAGCGCTCGTTCGCGCCGGTCGGCGACGCGTTCGGCATGCGCTGGCGCTTCTTCGATGCCGCGCGCCCCGCGCCCACGCTGATCCTGGTGTCGAAGCTCGGGCACTGCCTGAACGACCTGCTGTTCCGGCATCGCTCGGGGCTGCTGCCGATCGACATCCGCGCCGTGGTGTCGAACCACCGCGACTTCTACCAGCTGGCCGCGTCGTACAACATCCCCTTCCACCACGTTCCGGTGAGCGCGGCAGGCAAGCCGCAGGCCGAGGCCCGGCTGATGGAGATCGCGGCCGCCGAAGGCGTCGAGCTGGTCGTGCTCGCGCGCTACATGCAGGTGCTGTCGGACGACCTGTGCCGCAAGCTCGAGGGCCGCGCCATCAACATCCACCATTCGTTCCTGCCGAGCTTCAAGGGCGCCAAGCCTTACGGCCAGGCGCACGAGCGCGGCGTGAAGCTGATCGGCGCGACCGCGCACTACGTGACCGCCGCCCTCGACGAAGGCCCGATCATCGAACAGGACGTCGAGCGCGTCGATCACTCGATGGACGTGAACACGCTGACCGGCATCGGTCGCGACGTGGAGAACGTGGTGCTCGCGCGCGCAGTCAAGTGGCACGCCGAGCACCGCATCCTGCTCAACGGCGGCAAGACGGTGGTCTTTCGCTGAGCG
>DAORSF010000390.1:0-2990 GCA_035443405.1 Burkholderiaceae bacterium
ACCTGGTGATGAGCGTCGACAACGTGATCGCGATCGCCGGCGCGGCGCAGCAGGCCGATCCGGACCACCAGATGGGGCTGGTGATCTTCGGCCTGATCGTCAGCATCCCGCTGATCGTCTGGGGCAGCACGCTGGTGCTCAGGCTGCTCGAGCGCTACCCGCTGGTCATCACGCTGGGCGGTGCGCTGCTCGGCTGGATCGCGGGCGGCATGATGATCACCGACATCGTGACCGTCGACGCGATCGGCGAGCCGAGCGCAGGGCTGCGCTATGCGGCCGCGATCGCCGGCGCGGTGCTCGTCGTCGTCCTCGGCAAGGTGCTTGGCGCGCGCCGCAAGCCGGCGGTGCGCAGCGACTGAACCGCGCGCGTCGCCCGCTGTCGCGCGGGCGATGCAGCGCCTCGGCGGCCGCGCGCCGTCCGACCCCGCCGAACGGCCGTTCATGAATTAGTTCCTCGGGGCCTTCCTGGGCCGACGGTAGCCTGCTGCGCATGGCCGATGCCGAACACCCCGGGATGCAGGATCGCGAGGCTGCGGTGGCGATTCGCCTGCTGGTCAGCAGCGGGCGCTCGCCCGCGCGGGTCGTTCCTGTCGCGAAGGAGTGCCTGACCATCGGTCGGCGCCCCTACAACGACATCCCGCTCGACGACCTGACCGTGAGCGGCGAGCACGCGATCGTGCGCACCCGCGGTACCGAGAGCGTGGTTCACGACCTCGACAGCCGAAACGGCACGCTGGTCAACGGCATGGCGGTCAAGCAGCGCGTGCTGTGCGACGGCGACGTGATCGACATCGGCATCTACCGGTTGCGCTACGTCCTCGACCGGGCGGTGCTCGGCGAGCCCGCAGCGTCCGAGTCGCAGCTGCCGGTGGCCTTCGTCGATTTCCTCAGCGGTCCGCTGGCGGGCACCTCGCAGCGCATCGACCGGGCGATCACCCGCGTGGCCGGCTACGCCGAGCAGGTGGCGGTGATCTCGCGCCGCAAGGGCAGGTTCCATATCACCCACCTCGAGGGCCTGACCTTTCCGCAGGTCAATGGCGAGGAAGTCGGACTCACGGCCCGCCCGATCGTCGACGGCGACCTGATCGAACTGGCGGGCGTGATGCTGCGCTTCCGGCACGGCCGGTGAGCGCCGGGCTGGGCGATTCGGTCATGTCGCCGCTGCACCGCTCGCGGTTCTGGCGGGCGATCGCCGGCCTGGCGATCGTCGTTGCTTTCGTTGCCAGCGATCTCGGCGTGCTGCGCGTCGGCGGCCTGTCGGCGCTCGATCGCGAACTCTACGACGGACGCCAGCGCCTCGCAGCGCCGGTCATCGACGACCGCATCGTGATCGTCGACATCGACGAGCGCAGCCTTGCCGAGCAGGGGCGATGGCCGTGGGATCGGGCCAGGATCGCGGCGCTGGCCGGGCGGCTGGTCGACCGGGGCGGCGCCGCCGTCGTCGGCTTCGACGTCGTTTTCGCCGAGCGGCAGGCGGGCACGGACGACGACGCGACGCTGGCCGGCGCGCTGGCCGAACGTCCCGTGGTGCTCGGCTACTACTTCACCAGCGATCGCGAGGGACGCACCAGCGGCGCGCTGCCCGCGGCGTTGTACGACGGCGAGGCGGCGCGGGAACTCGCACCGCGACTCACGCACGCCAACGGCTTCGGCGCCAACCTCGGGGAGTTGCAGCGCGCGGCGCGCGCATCCGGATTCTTCAACCCCTTCCTCGGCGGGGGCCTCGACCCGGATGGCGTGATCCGGGCGCTGCCGCTGCTGGCCGGCTACCACGGAGCGGTCTACGACTCGCTGGCAGTGGCCGTCATGCGCGAGTACCTCGGCAAGGCCTCGGTGGCGGTGAGGGGCGACGCGCTCGTCCTGCGGGGCGAGCGAGGCGGCGTCGAGATACCGGTCTCGGCCGGCTTCACCGCGATGGTGCCGCTGGCGGGACGCGGAGGCCCCGGCGGCGGGCGATTCCGCTACGTGTCGGCGACCGACGTGCTCGAGGGCCGCGTGCGCGCCGAGGCGCTGCGCGGCCGGATCGTGCTGGTCGGCACCACCGCGCCGGGGCAGACCGACCTGCGCGCCACGCCGGTCAGCGAGGTCTTCCCGGGCGTCGAGATCCACGCGTCGCTGATCGCGGGTGCCCTCGACGGCCGGCTCAAGCGACGGCCGGTCGAGGCACCGGCGATCGGTGCGTTGGCGACGCTGCTGGTCGGCGGCGTGCTCGCACTCGCGCTGCCGGCGATGGGGGCGGTGGGCGCGGTGCTCGCGAGCGTGGTCGGCGCGATGACGCTGGCCGGCGCCAACGCCATCGCGTATTCGAACTTCGGCGTCGTGCTGCCGCTGGCGGCATCGCTCGCGGCGGTGCTCGTGGTCGGCCTGTTCAACCTGACCGCGGGGTGGTTCGCCGAGGGGCGAACGCGGCGCGCGATGGTGCAGCTGTTCGGCGAGTACGTGTCGCCGCAGCTGGTCGAGCAGATGGCGCGCGATCCTTTCGGCTACCGGATCGCCGAGAGCACCAATCGCGAACTGACGATCCTGTTCGCCGACATTCGCGGCTTCACGCGGATCGCCGAGACGATGGAGCCGGAAGCGCTTCGCGAGTACATCAACACCTTCCTGACCGGCATGACCGGGATCATCCACGCGCATCGCGGCACGGTCGACAAGTACATCGGCGACGCGGTAATGGCATTCTGGGGCGCGCCGGTCGAAGATCCGGCGCACGCCGACCACGCGGTCGCGGCGGCGCTCGCGATGCAGGCCGAGGTGCGCCGCATGTCGGACGCGCTGCGCGCGCGCGGCCTGCCGCCGCTCGCGGTGGGCATCGGGGTCAATACCGGCGTCGTGCGGGTGGGCGACATGGGCTCCAGGCTGCGGCGCGCCTACACTGTCATCGGCGACGCGGTGAACCTGGCCTCGCGCCTCGAGGGCTTGACCAAGCAATACGAGGTCCCGATCATCGTCGGCGAGGGGACCGTCCGGCGCTGCCGCCAGCACGGGTT
>DAORSF010000391.1:0-2986 GCA_035443405.1 Burkholderiaceae bacterium
CCTCGAGACCCACCTGCTGGTCACGCCGGCCGGCTGGATGAACGTCGAACAGGAACTGCAGCGCCCGCGCCGTGACATCGAGGCGCTCGCCACGGTCGTGCACAGCGTGCGCGACGTCGGCGCAAGCATCGCGTCCGGCTCGTTTCCGACCGACGGAATGGTCGTCGCGCCGTGCTCGATGAAGACGCTGGCTGGCGTCGCCCACGGGTTGTCCGACAACCTCGTCACCCGCGCCGCCGACGTGGTGCTGAAGGAGCGCCGCCGGCTCGTGCTGATGGTTCGCGAGACGCCGCTGAACCTCGCGCACCTGCGCAACATGACCGCCGTCACCGAGATGGGCGGAATCGTGTTCCCGCCGCTGCCCGCGTTCTATCATCGACCGCAGGGCATCGGCGACCTGATCGACCACACCTGCGCACGCGTGCTCGACCTGTTCGGGGTCGAGCACCAGCTCGCGCCCCGCTGGGCCGGCCTGCGCGCCGCCGAAGAAGGAGAATGTCCATGAAGCTGCTCGTCGCCACCGACGGATCGAAGAATTCGCTGCGCGCAGTGAAGTACTCGGCCCAACTGCTCGGGCAATTGTCGGAGGGCGGGACGATCACGCTGATCAGCGTCCACGACGACGTCGCGTTGCGGCACGCCCGGCGCTTCGTCGGCAAGCAGGCGGTCGAGGACTACCTGCGCGAACTGAGCGAGCAGGACCTCGCGGACGCGCGCAAGATGCTCGACAAGGCCGGCGTCGCGCACGACATGATCATCCGCACCGGCCACGTCGCCACCGAGATCGTCGACGCCGCCGAACGCGGCAAGTTCGACCTGCTCGTGCTGGGCTCCAAGGGCCGCAGCGCGCTGAAGGACCTGCTGATCGGATCGGTCGCGAAGCGGGTGGCCGAGATCTCGAAGGTGCCCGTGCTGCTGGTAAAGTGATCCCCGACCCGATACGGAGCGCGCCATGTCGCTGATCATCTCGTGGGCCATCAACGCGGTCAGCCTGCTACTGTTGACCTGGCTGATGCCGGCAGTCAACGTCACCAGCGTCGGCGCCGCGCTGGTCGCGGTGCTCGTGCTCGGCCTGCTCAACGCAGTGATCCGCCCGGTGCTGCTGGTGCTCACGCTGCCGGTGAACCTGCTGACGCTGGGGCTGTTCACCTTCGTGATCAACGGCTTCGTGTTCTGGCTCGCGGCCCGCTTTCTCGAGGGCTTCGAGGTTCGCAGCTTCGGCTGGGCGATCCTCGGCGCGATCGTCTACAGCCTGATCAGCTGGACGGTGAGCGCGCTCGTCCCCGGCCGACGCGCTTAGCGGGCGCGCCGGCCGCGCCTCAGGTCATGAAGCCGAGGTCGGCAACCGGGAAATTGCGCAGGTTCGGGAAGACGTCGGCGAGTTCCGCGTCCGACAGCCCGAACCAGCGTCCCAGCGTCGCCGCGTACTGATCGACCGAGACCCCCGGCAGCAGGCGCCCCTGGCCGACGTCGTCGTCGGTATTCACGCCGATGACGGGGAAGCGCCCATAGATGTCCTTGCCGCGCACCGCGCCGCCACTCACGAAGTGGTGCGCCCCCCAGCCGTGGTCGGTGCCGTCGCCGTTGCTGGTGAGCGTACGCCCGAAGTCCGACGCGGTGAAAAGCGTCACCTCGTTCAGCGCATTCACCGCCGGGCTCGCGAGCAGCCGATCGAAATACTCGAGGGCCTGGCCGATCCGCGTCATCAGGTTGCCCTGGTTGACGCGCTGCGCATCGTGCGTATCGAAGCCGCCGATGCTGACGAAGAACACCTGCCGCTTCGCGCCGAGCGCACTGCGCCCGCCGATCACGCGCGCCACGGTCTGCAGCTGGGCCGCGAGCGCGTTCGACTGTGTCGTACCCGGCACCGCGGGCACCACCTCGACCGCGTCGGCCGGCAGCATTGCCGTGTTGAGCGCGAGCTGCGCGTCGATCGAACGCGCGGTCACGCGATTGAGCTCGCGCTCGAGCAGGTGCGCGCGGTCGGCCGTGACGATCGACCGCAGCACGCTGCCCGCCGTCGCCGAACCGAACTGCGTGCCGGCGAGGCCAGCGATCGGGATCCCGCCGTTGGGTCCGACCTGGTACTGCAGAGTCGCCTGCCCGGCAAGCCAGACCGCGTTGCCCGACACGGACAGGCACGTGAAGGTCGACGCTGCGTTGCGGCTCGCGAGCAGGTCGCCCATCCGGCCGCCCCAGCCGAAGCTCGCGCCCTCGGGCGCGTAGGCCTGCCAGGTCGACTGCTGGTCGTTGTGCGAGAACAGCTTCGGCGGCCGCGGGACGCTGCCGGCGCCGTACTGCGTCTTGGTCATCGGAGCGATCAGCGGGCCGACGTTGGCGACGACCGCGGCACGGCCGGCGTCGAACAGCGTCTTCAGCGACCCCAGGTTCGGGTGCAGCGCGAACGCTCGCCCCGTCTGCGCGGTGTTCGGCTCGATCGGAAGCACGCCGCCGGCCTCGCCGGGCGCCGGCAATGCGATCGGATCGGGCGGCGTCGAGCGCAGGCGCCGGTACTCCGACCACGATGCGGGGTCGGTGGCGATCACCGTGTTGTGGTGGTCGTTGCCGCCGAAGAAGAACACGCAGACCAGCGCCCGGTAATCGTCGGCAGTCTGCGCGGCGGCGGCGCCGATCGTCGCGAGGTTCATCGCGAACGGCACGCCGGCCGGCCCGAGCACCGACAGCAGGGACGAGGTGCGCAGGAACTCGCGTCGCGAGGCGTCGATATGTTTCATGATGGTCCCCCGCCTCACTTCTGCACCAGGTAGTCGGGCGAGGCCATGATCAGGAAGATCGCCAGCTTCACCCGGTTCAGTCTCGCAGTCGCGGCCGACTGCGCGTTGGTCGTCGACACCGCGACCGATCCGACGGCGTCGATCAGCTGCGCGCGCAGTTCCGGCGACAGGTCGCCGGCGGCCAGCAGCATCCCGAGCCGGTCGACCAGCGCGTCGGGGCGATCGGCCAGCCCGATCACTTCGCCGTAGTC
>DAORSF010000392.1:0-2964 GCA_035443405.1 Burkholderiaceae bacterium
GGATCACCGCCATGACCGACCTGTCCGACCAGAAGAAGCTGGCCGACTACCGGATGAAGAACAAGGTCCGCTTCGTCACCGCGGCGTCGCTGTTCGACGGTCACGACGCGTCGATCAACATCATGCGGCGCATCCTGCAGAGCCTGGGCGCGGAGGTGATCCATCTCGGGCACAACCGCTCGGTGAGCGAGATCGTCGATTGCGCGCTGCAGGAAGATGCCCACGGCATCGCGATCTCGTCGTACCAGGGCGGCCACGTCGAGTACTTCAAGTACATGATCGACCTGCTGCGCGAAGCCGGCGCCGATCACGTCAAGGTGTTCGGCGGCGGCGGCGGCGTGATCGTCCCGGCCGAGATCCGCGAACTGCACGACTATGGCGTCGCGCGCATCTACAGCCCCGAGGACGGCCAGCGGATGGGCCTGCAGGGCATGATCGCCGACATGCTCGGACGCTGCGACGTCGACCTGTCGCAGTACGCGCCGGTCGACCTCGACGCGATCGTCGCGCCCGAGGCCGCCGAGGCGACGGGCAGCGGCAAGGCGGCCATCGCCTCGGTCCGCGCCGCGCGCGAGCCGCTGGCCGCGTCGCGCCGCGCGCTCGCACAGGCGATCACCGCGCTCGAGCTGGGCCACATCGCCGGCCGGCTCGACGCGGACGGCTTCGCCGCGTGGCGTGCCGAGTTGCGCAGGCGCGCCGACGCGATCCGGACGCCGACGCTGGGCATCACCGGCACCGGCGGCGCGGGCAAGAGCTCGCTCACCGACGAGCTCGTACGGCGCTTCCGGCTCGACCAGGGCGACCGGCTCCGGCTCGCGATCCTGTCGGTCGACCCCACGCGCCGCAAGAGCGGCGGCGCGCTGCTGGGCGACCGGATCCGCATGAACGCGATCGACCATCCGAACGTCTACATGCGATCGCTCGCCACCCGCGAAGCGGGCAGCGAGATCAGCCAGGCGCTGCCGGACGCGATCGCCGCGTGCAAGATCGCCGGTTTCGACCTGATCGTCGTCGAGACCTCGGGCATCGGCCAGGGCGACGCGGCGATCGTGCCGCTGGTCGACGCGTCGCTGTACGTGATGACTCCCGAGTTCGGCGCCGCGAGCCAGCTCGAGAAGATCGACATGCTGGATTTCGCCGACTTCGTCGCGATCAACAAGTTCGATCGCAAGGGCGCGATGGACGCGCTGCGAGACGTCGCCAAGCAGTACCAGCGCAACCGCGAGGCCTTCGCGAAGCGGCCCGAGCAGATGCCGGTGTTCGGCACGCAGGCCTCGCGCTTCAACGACGACGGCGTGACCGCGCTGTACCAGGGCATGCTGCCGCGGCTGGTCGAGCTGGGCCTGAAGGTGCCGCCGGGCGCCGACGGCACGCCGGCCGGCAGGCTGCCCAAGGCCAACGTTCGCCACTCGTCGAACCAGGTCGTGATCGTGCCGGCGCAGCGCGCGCGCTACCTGGCCGACATCGCCGGAACGGTACGCGAGTACAAGCAGCATGCGCGCGCGCAGGCGCGGATTGCGCGCGAGGTCCAGCAACTGCGCGAGTCGGCACGGATGCTGCGCGAGGACGACGGCGAGAAGGGCGGCGCGCGCAAGACGGTCGAGGCGTTGGCCGGCAAGCGCGATGCGCTGCTCGATGCCGCGTCGAAGAAGCTGCTCGCGATGTGGCCGGCGATGCAGAAGGCCTATGCCGGCGACGAGTACGTCGTGAAGATCCGCGACCGCGAGATCCGCACGCAGCTGACCTATACGTCGCTGTCGGGCAACAAGATCCGCAAGGTGGTGCTGCCGACCTGGGAGGACCACGGCGAACTGCTGAAGTGGCTGCTGCTCGAGAACGTGCCCGGCTCGTTCCCTTACACCGCCGGCGTGTTCGCGTTCAAGCGCGAGAACGAGGACCCGACCCGGATGTTCGCCGGCGAGGGCGACCCGTTCCGCACCAACCGCCGCTTCAAGCTGCTGTCCGAGGGGCTGCCGGCCAAGCGGCTCTCCACCGCGTTCGACTCGGTGACGCTGTACGGCCACGACCCGGAACTGCGTCCGGACATCTACGGCAAGGTCGGCAACTCGGGCGTGAGCATCGCGACGCTCGACGACATGAAGGTGCTCTACTCGGGCTTCGACCTGTGCGACCCGGCAACCAGCGTCAGCATGACGATCAACGGGCCCGCGCCGACGATGCTGGCGATGTTCATGAACACCGCGATCGACCAGCAGGTCGACAAGTTCGAGCGCGAGAACGGCCGCCCGCCGACCGACGACGAATACCAGAAGATCCGCGCCTGGACGCTGTCGACCGTGCGCGGCACCGTGCAGGCCGACATCCTGAAGGAGGACCAGGGCCAGAACACCTGCATCTTCTCGACCGAGTTCAGCCTGAAGGTGATGGGCGACATCGCCGAGTACTTCGTGCACCACGACGTGCGCAACTTCTACTCGGTGTCGATCAGCGGCTACCACATCGCCGAGGCCGGCGCGAACCCGATCAGCCAGCTCGCGTTCACGCTGAGCAACGGCTTCACCTTCGTCGAGGCCTACCTCGCGCGCGGCATGCACGTCGACGACTTCGCGCCGAACCTGAGCTTCTTCTTCAGCAACGGCATGGACCCCGAGTACACGGTGATGGGCCGCGTGGCGCGACGGATCTGGGCGGTGGCGATGAAGGAGCGCTACGGCGCCAACGAACGCAGCCAGAAGCTGAAGTACCACTGCCAGACCAGCGGCCGCAGCCTGCACGCGCAGGAGATCGCGTTCAACGACATCCGCACCACGCTGCAGGCGCTGATCGCGACCTACGACAACGCCAACAGCCTGCACACCAACGCCTACGACGAGGCGATCACCACGCCGACCGAGGAGAGCGTGCGCCGCGCGATGGCGATCCAGCTGATCATCAACCGCGAGTGGGGGCTGGCGAAGAACGAGAACCCGAACCAGGGCAGCTTCGTCGTCGACGAGCTGACCG
>DAORSF010000393.1:0-2948 GCA_035443405.1 Burkholderiaceae bacterium
TACGCGGAGCTGATCGAATCGATGTACAAGGGTGGCTGAGGGTCGCGAGATCCGGGGCCGTGTATGGTGGAAAGGAGATACACATGATGAAACGCACTGCGGTTGCACTGGCGCTCGCCCTGAGCACGCCCATGGCGCTCGCACAGGGTCAGGGTGTCGGCAAGGACGAGATCGTCATCGGCTCGATCCAGGACCTGTCGGGGCCGCTCGCCGGATTCGGCAAGCAGGTCCGCCTCGGGATGATGCTGAGGGTCGACGAAATCAACGAGCAGGGCGGCGTCAACGGCAGGAAGATGCGGCTGATTGTCGAGGACTCCGGCTACGATCCGCGTCGCGCGGTGCTGGCCGCGCAGAAACTGGTCAACCAGGACAAGGTCTTTGCGGTGGTCGGCCACATCGGCACCGCGCACAACATGGCGGCGATGCCGATCCAGTTCGAGAAGAACGTCATCAACTTCTTCCCGGTGACGGCGGCTCGCGAGATGTACGAGCCGTTCCACCGGCTGAAGTACTCGTTCGCGGCGACCTATTACGACCAGATCCGCCTCGCGGCGCCCAAGCTCGTCAAGGAAAAGAACGCGAAGAAGGTCTGCTCGGTCTACCAGGACGACGAGTTCGGGCTGGAGGTGCTTCGGGGCGCCGAAGCAGGCGTGAAGTCGATCGGCATGGAGGTGGCCGAGAAGACCTCGTTCAAGCGCGGCGCGACCGACTTCTCTTCGCAGGTCGCGCGGATGAAGGCGGCAGGCTGCGACTTCGTCGTGCTCGGCACGATCATCCGCGAGACGATTGGCGTGATCGGCGAATCGCGCAAGACGGGCTTCAGCCCGACCTTCCTGGGCTCGAGCGCCGCGTACACCGACCTGATCCACAAGCTCGGGGGCAAGGCGATGGACGGCTTGTACGCAACGCACACGGTACAGCACCCGTACCTGGACGAGACCTCGCAACCGATCCGCTTCTGGGCGAACAAGTACAAGACCAAGTTCAACGAGGATCCGACCGTCTTCTCCGTCTACGGGTATCTGGCGGTCGACGCGTTCATCCGGGCGGCGTCCAAGGCCGGCCAGAACCTGAACACGGACTCGTTCATCAAGGCGATGGACACGATGGTGATCCCGACGGACATGTTCGGCAGCGCCGAAATGACCTTCGGGCCGAAAAAGCGACTGGGCAACAACGTGTCGCGGATGTCGCAGATCCAGGACGGCCGCTGGAAGGTGGTGTCCGACTACGTAAAAGCCGACTGAGGCCGACTGAGGCCGACTGAGCCCGGCTCGCCGTCGCTCGATCGGGGCCGCCTTCGGGCGGCCCCTTTCGTTCCCGGCCCTCGCGGTGCGGCGCGGCGACGGCGTCAGCGGCCGCCCAGGCCCATCGCCCGCGTGATCACTTCCTTCATGATCTCGTTGGTGCCACCGTAGATCCGCTGCACGCGCGCATCCGCGAACGCTCGAGCAATCGGATACTCCCACATGTAGCCATAGCCGCCGTGCAGCTGCACGCACTCGTCGATGACCTTGCACTGCAGGTCCGAGCACCAGTACTTGGCCATCGACGCAGTCGCCGTGTCCAGCTTGTCGGCCATCAGCAACTCGACGCACTTGTCGACGAACACGCGTGCGATCTGCACCTCGGTCTGCAACTCGGCCAGCTTGAAGCGCGTGTTCTGGAAGGTCGACACGGTCGTGCCGAATACCTTTCGCTCCTTGACGTACTCGGTCGTCCAGTCGATGGCCGCCTGCGCGTTCTCGACTGCGCCGATTGCGATCTGCAGACGTTCCCAGGGCAGCTCCTGCATCAGGTAGACAAAGCCCTCGTTCTCGTTGCCGAGCAGGTTGCTCGCCGGCACCTCGACGTTGTCGAAGAAGAGCTCCGACGTGTCCTGCGCCTTCATGCCCACCTTCTTCAGGCGCTTGCCCTTTTCGAACCCCTTCATGCCTCGCTCGACCAGCAGCAGGCTCGTGCCTTTCGCACCGGCCTTCGGGTTGGTCTTGGCGACCACGATCACCAGGTCCGCGTGCCAGCCGTTGGTGATGAAGGTCTTGGAGCCGTTCAACACGTAGACGTCGCCGTTGCGGATCGCGGTCGTCCTGACGCCCTGCAGGTCCGAACCCGCCGCCGGCTCGCTCATCGCGATCGCCCCGATCGACTCGCCGGAGGCCATCTTCGGCAGCAACCGCGTCTTCTGCTCTTCCGACCCGTAGTGCAGGATGTACGGTGCGACGATCTCGGAGTGCAGGCCGAAGCCGAGCCCGGTCGCATTGACGCGGGCGCTCTCCTCCATCACGACGATCGAGTAGAGCTTGTCCGCTCCCGCGCCGCCGTAGGCCTCGGGCATCGTCGCGCACAGCAGGCCGTTGGCGCCGGCCTTCTGCCAGACCTCGCGGTCGACGTAGCCCTGGTCTTCCCACCGATCGTGGTGCGGAACGACCTCCTGCTCCATGAAACGCCGAACCGCGTCCCGGAACATCCGGTGCTCGTCCGAAAACAGCGTGCGCTCGATCATGGTCCCGCTCCGGGTTGTGCCGTCGATCCGCGCAGCATAATAGAATTGCTGCAAAGCACGAGGGAGCCGCCATGGCCGAAGCATTCGTTTACGACGCGATCCGCACGCCGCGCGGGCGCGGCAAGTCTTCCGGGTCGCTGCACGAAGTCAAGCCGGTCCGTCTGCTCACGACGCTGATGCACGAGATGCAGCGGCGGCACGATCTCGATACGTCGCAGGTCGAGGACGTCGTGGTCGGTTGCGTGACCCCGATCGGCGACCAGGGCGCGGTGATTGCGAAGACCGCCGCACTCGCGGCCGGGTGGGACCTGAAGGTGGCCGGCGTGCAGATCAACCGCTTCTGCGCATCGGGCCTGGAGGCCGTCAACATGGCTGCGCAGAAGGTGCGCTCGGGCTGGGAAGACCTCGTGGTGGCAGGCGGGGTCGAATCGATGTCGCGCGTGCC
>DAORSF010000394.1:0-2939 GCA_035443405.1 Burkholderiaceae bacterium
TGACACAGACTAGGCGGCAGCGGTTTCCGGGGTGTTGCCGCCGGCCCGCGTTTGTTACGAGTTGTTTCAAGGGGAACGGGCAGCGCGATGGCCGGCGATCGCGGTCGCATACTGGTGGTGGACGACGACGAGGGGCTGCGCGAACTGCTCGTTCGCTACCTGTCCGACAACGGCTACGACGCTGCCGGCATCGCCGATGGCGCGGCGATGAAGCGCCACCTCGCGGCGCACCCGGTCGACCTGCTGCTGCTCGACGTCATGCTGCCCGGCGAGGACGGCCTGTCGCTCGCGCGCGCGCTGAACGCGAAAGGCGCGCCGCCGATCATCATGCTGTCGGCGCGCGGCGAGGAGATCGACCGTATCGTCGGTCTCGAGGTCGGCGCCGACGACTACCTCCCGAAGCCGTTCAGCCACCGCGAGTTGCTCGCGCGCATCGCGGCGGTGTTGCGTCGTCGGCAGGCGCCCGCGCCCGCGGGGCGGTTTCGCCGTTTCGGTCCGTTCGAGGTGGATCTCGAAGCGCGCCGCCTTGCGCGCAACGGCGAGCCGGTCGATCTGTCGGGGGCCGAGTTCGAGTTGCTCAAGGTGCTGCTCGACCATCCGGACCGGGTGTTGAGCCGCGATGCGCTGGTCGACCTGCTGAAAGGCTACGAGCGCGCGCCCTTCGACCGCATGGTCGACGTTCGCGTGACCCGGTTGCGGCGCAAGATCGAGCCGGACCCCGCACACCCGACCTACCTGCGCACCGTCTGGGGCGAGGGCTACCTGTTCTCGCCGGGCGGCGCGCGCGGCCGCGCATGATGGCGCCGCGCACGCTGTTCGGGCGCACCGCGCTGGTGATCGCGCTGGTGTCGTTCGCGTTCCAGGCGTTCACGATCGCCGTGATCACCTGGTTTGCGCTGATGCCGCTGGGGCGCCATGCGACCAGCGACCTCGCCGCCCTGATGATCGAAGCCGCGCGCTCGTGGTCGTCGGAGCCGCCCGCCGAACGCGTGTGGCTGCAGGAGCGCATCCATCGCGTCCATCGGCTGCAGGTGCAGGATCCTCCTGGCGCGGTGAGCGCGTTTCCCCGCCAGTTGCCGTATTTCCGCCTGCTCGAGACCGCGCTGGGCGCACGCGCTGGCCGGCGCGTCGACCTGCGCGCGAGCAGCGCCGACGACGGCGAGCAATGGTACTGGGCCGACCTGCCGACCGACGACGGCGTCGTGCGCGTCGGTTTCCCGGCCAGCCGCGTCGACGTCCAGCCGTGGCTGGCCATGGTGCTGATCCTGTCGGTCGGCACGGTGGTCGCGCTGATCACGTCTGCGTGGCTCGCGCACTGGCTGATCGCGCCGCTGTCGCGTCTGGCCGCCGCAGCGCAGGGCATCGGCCAGGGCCGCCGACCGGACCCCTTGCCCGAGGCCGGTCCTGCCGAACTCGCGACGCTGGCGCGCGAGTTCAACCGGATGGGCGAGCAGGTGCAGGAGCTGCTGGCCAACCGGACGACGCTGCTTGCCGGCATCTCGCACGACCTGCGCACGCCGCTGGCACGCATCTCGCTCGCGCTCGGCATGCTGTCGGAGAAGCCCGAGCGCGAGCTGTTCGAGCGCGTGATGCGCGACGTCGACGGGATGAACGAGTTGATCGCGCGATGCCTGGAAGTCAGTCGCGATTTCGCCGAGCAGGAGTCGACCGAGTTCGACCTGTGCGCGCTGCTCGCCGAGGTGGCCGGCGAGCATGCGCAGGGCGGCGCGGACATCCGCGGCCGCAAGGGTCCCGATTGCAGGGTGCGCGCGAAGCCGCTGGCGCTCAAGCGCATCCTGTCGAACCTGGTCGACAACGCGTTGCGCTATGGCGGCGACCAGCCGATCGACATCGAGTACCGGCTCGTCGACGGCCGCGTCGACATCTGCGTGCTCGACCGCGGGCCGGGGATTCCGGAATCCGAGCGCGAGGCCGTGTTCCGGCCGTTCCACCGGCTCGAACCGTCGCGCAGCAGCCGCACCGGCGGCAGCGGCCTGGGACTGGCCATCGTGCGCCAACTGGCGAGCGCCAGCGGGTGGACCGTGGACCTGGTGCCGCGCGACGGCGGCGGGACCGTCGCCTGCGTGCGAGTTCCGCTCGCCGACACGCAGGGCCTCGCGCACTTCACACCTGCGGGTGCATCCACTACCATGCACGCAAAGGATCGCCCCTCCCGATGACCGCGCTGGCGCCGTTCTGGGGGCGCAACGACAACCAGGAGGGGATCATGGCCGGCAGCGCGCCCGGCGTGCCCGTCGTCGCCGATCTCGGCGCGATCATCAAGACGCTCGATCGGCGAGGGCGGCTGGTGCGCGTCCGTTCGGAGGTCAACCCGGCGCACCAGCTGGCGTCGATCGCAGCGTGCTTCGAAGGCGGTCCGCGGGCCGTGCTGTTCGAGAAGGTGCGCGGCAGCCGCTACCCGGTCTTCACCGGCCTGTACTGGTCCCGCGAATTGCTCGCCGACCTGTTCGGGCGCCCCGAACGCGCGCTGCCGCAGCACGTGTCGCAGTGCATCCGCGACTGGCAGCAGCGTCCCGTCGCGCCGGTCGTCGTCGACGACGGCCCGGTTATGCAGGTCACCGAGCCGACGGTCGACCTGTCCAGGCTTCCGGCCCCGATCCACGCCGAGCGAGACGGTGGGCCGTACTTCGACGCCGCGGTGGTCATTGCGCACGACCCCGAGACCGGGGTGCGCAATGCGTCGATCCAGCGCTTCATGGTGATCGGCAAGGACCGCCTCGCGGTGAACATCGACGCCGGACGGCACCTCGAGGCGTACCTCGACAAGGCGGCACGACTCGGCCGGTCACTGCCGTTCACGCTGAACGTCGGGGTCGGGCCGGGCCTGCACTTCTCGGCCGCGACACCGGCCGAGGCAGCGCCGATCGATACCGACGAACTGGGCATCGCCAGCGAGTTCCACGGCCAGCCGCTGCAAC
>DAORSF010000395.1:0-2932 GCA_035443405.1 Burkholderiaceae bacterium
CGGTCGCAGACGACGAACACGATCGTCGCGTTGTCGACCTCTTCCGCCAGCCGCAGCGCAATGCAGCAGGCGCCGGCGGCAGAGATGCCGCAGAAGATCCCCTCCTCGACCGCCAGTCGCCGCGCCATCGTCTCCGCGTCGGCCTGCGTCACCGATTCGAGCCGGTCGACCCGCGCATGCCTGTAGATCTTCGGCATGTAGGCCTCGGGCCACTTGCGGATGCCCGGAATCGACGAGCCCTCGGCGGGCTGGGCGCCGATGATGCAGACCGCCGGATTGCGCTCCTTCAGGTAGCGCGACACCCCCGTGATCGTGCCGGTCGTTCCCATCGCCGAGACGAAGTGCGTGACCTGGCCAAGCGTGTCGTCCCAGATCTCGGGGCCGGTCGTCTCGTAGTGCGCTGCCCAGTTGTCGTCGTTCGAGAACTGGTCGAGCACGCGACCGCGGCCGTCGCGCTGCATCTGGTCCGCGAGGTCGCGCGCCCCCTCCATGCCCTGCGCCTGCGTCACCAGGATCAACTCGGCGCCATACGCCTTCATCGACTGCCGGCGCTCCAGCGACAGGTTGTCGGGCATGATCAGCACCATGCGATAGCCCCGCAAGGCGGCTGCCATCGCCAGGCCGATCCCGGTGTTGCCCGAAGTCGCCTCGATCAGCGTATCGCCAGGACGGATCTCGCCGCGCGCCTCGGCGCGCGCGATCATCGCGAGCGCCGGCCGGTCCTTGACCGACCCGGCCGGATTGTTGCCCTCCATCTTGCCGAGCAGCACGTTGCCGCGTCGCTCGCAGTCGGCGCCCGGGATGCGCTGCAGCCGCACCAGGGGCGTCCGGCCGATGGTTTCCTCGATCGTCGGATAACGGGGTTTCTCGCTCATGGTCGGCTCGCTGGATGGTGACCGGTCGCGCGCTGCCGGTCAGTGGAAGACGGGACGCTCGCCCCGCAGCTTGGTCGCGCCGGCCAGTCCCGACTTCAGGATGGCGTTGCGTAGCGCTTCGATCGCGGGCGTGCGCGTGAAGCTCTTGCGCCAGGCAAGCGATACGCGCCGGTGCGGCACCGGCGCGTCGAACGGGATGTAACGCAGCAGGTCGTCCTCGCGCGGCCTCGCGCAGGCGGTCCACGGCAACACGGTGACGCCGATCCCCGACGCGACCATGTGGCGGATCGTCTCGAGCGAAGAACCTTCGAAGGTCTTCTGGATCCCGGCGCTCGCCTGCGAGTAGCGCGACAACTCCGGACAGACCTCGAGCACCTGGTCGCGGAAGCAATGGCCCGAGCCGAGGAGAAGCATCGTCTGCTCCTTCAGTTCGGTCGAGAGGATCGACTTGCGCCTCGCCCACGGGTGCTGCCTCGGCACTGCAACCACGAAGGGCTCGTCGTACACGCCGAGCGTGACCAGCCCGTGGTCGGGAAAGGGCTCGGCGACGATCGCAATGTCGATGTCGCCCTGGCGGAGCAACTCCAGGAGCTTGACGGTGAAGTTCTCCTGCAGCAGCAGGGGCATCTGCGGCGCGTCGGCGATCATGTTCGGGACCAGCTCCGGCAGCAGGTAGGGGCCGATCGTGTAGATGACGCCGACGCGCAGCGGGCCGACGAGCGGATCCTTGCCCTGTTCGGCAATTTCGCGGATCGCGTTGGTCTGCTCGAGCACGCGCTGCGCCTGTTCGACGACCTGCTCGCCCACCGGCGTGACGCCGATCTCGCCGCCGCCGCGCTCGAACAGCTGCACGCCGAGCTCTTCCTCGAGCTTCTTGATCGCGACCGACAGCGTCGGTTGGCTGACGAAGCAGGCTTCGGCAGCCTTTCCGAAGTGGCGCTCGCGCGCCACCGCCACGATGTACTTGAGTTCGGTGAGCGTCATGGAATGGCCGGGATGATACCAACCCGACGCTCGTGCATACTCGCGGCATGGTTGCATCGCCTTCGTCCGGAGGACCGGAAACCGTCGGTCGAGACGGCCAGCCCGCGTTGATCGGCCTCGACTGGGGCTCCGCTGCCCTGCGGGCCTGGCTCTTCGACGCCGACGGCCGCGTGCTGGAGCGCCGCGAATCCGCAGCTGGCGTGCTGTCGGTGCCGGACGGCCGCTTTCGCGAGGCGTTCGAGACGCTGTGCGCAGGCTGGATCGAACGCGAACCGAAGCTGCCGGTGATCGCCTGCGGCATGATCGGCAGCCGCGGCGGCTGGCGCGAAGCCGGGCTCGTGCGCGCGCCGGCCGGCCGCGACGCGCTGGCCGGGCGGCTCACGGTGGTCGACGATCTGGCCGGCCGGACGTTCAGGATCGTTCCGGGCCTCGTTGCGCGCGGCCACACCGGGTCGCCCGACGTCATGCACGGCGGCGAGACCCAGGTCTTCGGTGCGCTACACGGGCGCGACGCGCTCTGCGTGGTCCCTGGCACGCACTGCCGCTGGGTCGAGGTGCGCGACCGTCGCATCGTCGCGTTGCGCAGCTACATGACCGGCGAGATCTATGCGCTGTTGTGTCGGCACTCGGCGCTTGCCGCCGCCTGCGGCGATCCCGACGATTCGCCGAAGCACCAGGCCGAAGCGCTGCACGCCTTCGACGTGGGGGTAGACCACGCGGCCGCGCAGCCCTCTGCGCTCGCTCACCAGCTGTGCGCCGCGCACAGCGAGGCGCTGCTCGGCGGCCTGGCGACGCACCAGCTGCCGGCCTACCTCTCCGGACTGTTGATCGGTACCGAGGTCCGCGACGCGACGGGCTGGTGCCCGCACGACCTGACGCCGACGTTGGTCGCGCGATCGATCCTCGCCGCTCGCTACGCGAGGGCGATGCACCGTCTCGGCGTACGCGGCAAGGTCGCCGATCGCGACTCGGCTGCCACCGGCCTGTTCGCGATCGCGCGCGCCGCTGACCTGCCCGGCTAGACACCATGGTCGCCCGCGCTTTGGCGGGCGGCCGGTCTCCTGAGTCGTAGG
>DAORSF010000396.1:0-2896 GCA_035443405.1 Burkholderiaceae bacterium
GCCGGCGCATGGCGCAGCGCGTCGAGCAGGCAACGCTCTTCGGGCGTCTGCGCCCCGGCGCCCGACACGACGAGCACGCCGGCCGCGACGACGCAGGCCAGGCGCGCCTTCGGCAAGAGGTCCGGAATGGTCGGCATCGGCGACATTCTGGCGCACAACGGCGCCCTACCCCGTTCAGCGCCGGCCGAGCGCGTCGCGCTGCATCGACAGGAAGACGCTGTACGCATTGCGGCGATTGGCCGCCTCGAAGGCCGGCAAGGCCGCGAAGCGCGACCAGTCGGTGCGCGCGTAGGCCTCGTCGAACTCGAGCAACTCGTCCGCCGCCCGACCCATCTCGCTGCGCAGGAACCCGAGGTAGTCGCGGGTGAGTTCGAGGTCGCCCGGCGCGTCGGTCGAGGCCGGGCCGTGGCCCGCCACGAGAATGCGCGGCTTGTGCGCCGCGAGCTGCTCGAGCGCCGCAAGCCACGCACGGGTATCGGCCTCGCCGACGAAGGGAATGCGGCCGGCGAAGACCAGGTCGCCGGCGAACAGCACGCCCTCGTTCTCCACCAGCATCATCAGGTCTTCGGGCGTGTGCGCGGGCCCCGCCGCCAGCAGCCTGAAGTTCAGGCCCCCGAGACGGAAGCTGGCGTCGCCGTCGACGTACCGATCGGGCGCGACGATGCGCATGCTCGCCGTCACCCACGGCGCCAGCGTTTGCCGCCGCTCGGCCAGCCGCAGCTGCGGCGCGTCGGACGCCAGGTAGTCGCGCACCGCGCGGTGGGCAACGATCTCTGCGCCGGCGTCCCTGAACGCCTGCAGGCCGTAGAAGTGATCCGCGTGATAGTGGCTGACCACGACGCGGCGCACCGGCTTGTCGGTGATGCGGCGGATCTGCGCGAGCAGCGCCGCGCCGAGCGCAGGCGTGCCGAGCGCATCGAAGACGACCACGCCGTCGTCGGTGACGACGAACCCCGCATTCGACATGAAGCCCTGGTTGCGCAGCGACACGGTGCCGGCGTCGCCCTCGACGTACCAGACCCGCGGCGTGAGTTGCCGGGGCGTGAGTTCGACGGTGGCCGGCGCAGGCACCTGGGCCAGCCCGTGCCCGGCGAAGATCGCGAGCCCGAGCGCTGCCGCGAGCCACAGCAGCCACAGCACGATCCGCAGGCGCGGGTGCCGGTCGCAGCCGCAATCCTCGCTTGCGTCGCCGCGCCGCCGGGGCGGGCGAGCGAGCATCATCGAATTCGCCCCGCACTCACCGGATCACTCACGCCCCAGTGCCATCGCTGCGCCACGACCGCTAGAGCTCGATATCGGCGCGGATCGCTTCGATGCCCGCGCGCGCGCAGGCCTCGTCGGTAGTGCCGAGCGGCGCGCCCGAGACGCCGATGGCAGCCAGGACCGAACCAGCCGCCTCGATCGGCAGTCCGCCGCCGAGCGCGGAGATGCGAGGGGTCTGCCGGATGCCGCTCATCGGCTTGCCCGGCTGCGTCTCGGCGGCAATCTCGCCCGTCGAGATGCGGAACGACGCCGCGGTCCACGCCTTGTTCGCCGCGGTGTCGACGGTGTGCGCACCGGCGAAGCGATCGCGCAGGTAGACCTGGAGCACGCCGCTGCGGTCGGTGATGGCGACGCCGACCTGGTAGCCGCCCTTGCGGCAGGCCTCGAGCGCGGCCTGCGCCGCTTTCAGCGCCGTCTCGAGCGTGAGGTTCTTGGTCGCGAAGGTCGCTTCGGCCATCGCCGACGGCGCGCCCAGTCCCAGCAGCGCTGCCAGCGCGACGCTGCGATAACGTGCAAGGTTCATGTCGTCCTCCATCGAGCCAGTTCTTCGATGTCCTCGGGAAACATCTCGCCGATCTCCAGCTGCTTGAGCGTGCCGTCGCGGCCGACGACCCAGACGATCGGCAATCCCTTCGGGCGGCCGATCGCCGCTTGCCAGCGCTCGTCGAACATCGCGGCGTGGAACGCGTAGCCGTGCTCGCGCAGGTAGCGCCGGGCGTCCTCGGGGCTGCGATCGATCGACAGTGCCAGCACTTCGAGTCCCGATCCGGCGTGCGCGCGGTGCAGGCGATCCAGGTGCGGGTTCTGCCGCTTGCAGAACGGACACCAGCTCGCCCACAACTCGATGACGATCACCTTGTCGCGCCAGTATGCGGGCGGCAGCTCGCGGCCGTCCAGCAGGCGTACGGCGGGCAACTGCACGCGGGTGCCGATCGCCGGCGCCGCGGGGCGTGCCGCGGCGGCGCCCGGCCCGCCCTGCGCCAGCACCGGCGCCGCGACGCCCGTCAGCGCGAGTCCCGTCGTCCTTCGCAGCATTTCGCGTCGCGCGGCCCGTCGGGCCCGGTCGTTCGGCAGTGGCATGTCGCTCCGTGAGCCCGCGGTCAGTGCGGAACGTCATTGTCTCAGGCGATGCCGGGGTTGTCCCGTATCCCGATCAGGCGGGGCAGGTTCAGCGTGCGCGGCGTGACCGTGCGCCGCGCCTTCAGCCAGCGCTCGACGACCTCCCAGACCGGCTCGCCGCGGGCGCCTTCGGCGACCGGCGCCCAGCCGGCGACCCGATAGCTGCGTCGCGCGTCGATCGGCACCCCGTTCAGGCGCATGTCGGAGATCCGGTTGCCGATCCGGCCGTTCGGGTCACAGGCATACGTCAGGCCGCCCACCCGGACCATGTCGCCACCCTGCTGGTAGTAGGGGTCGGGGTTGAACAGGTTGTCGGCGACCTCCTCGAGGATCGTCTTGATCGTCTCGCCGGTGAAGTCGTTGACGGTCGTGTACGGATAGGTGATCGCGGTCTGGTCCATCAGGTGCTCACGGGTGATCGCCTGGCCGGGCAGCAGGCTGGTACCCCAGCGGAAGCCGGGCGAGAACGCGATCTGCGCGCCCTTGACCTCCATCAGCGCATCGAGGATCAGCT
>DAORSF010000397.1:0-2893 GCA_035443405.1 Burkholderiaceae bacterium
AGCGGCAGCACGTTCTGGCCGTCGACCATCACGATGAAGCTGGCCTCTTCGCCGTCGAGGAAGTCTTCGACGACGACGCGCGCGCCGGCGTCGCCCATACGGTTGTCGAGCAGCATTGCGTCGATCGCGGCGTGCGCCTCTTCGAGGGTGGTCGCGACCACGACGCCCTTGCCGGCGGCCAGCCCGTCGGCCTTGACCACGATCGGCGCCCCGCGGCGATCCACGTAGGCGTGCGCGGCCGCGGCGTCCGAGAAGGTCTGGTACTCGGCCGTAGGGATGCCGTGGCGCCTCATGAAGGCCTTCGCGAAGTCCTTCGACGACTCGAGCTGCGCGGCGCGCTGCGTGGGCCCGAAGATGCGCAGCCCCTTCGAGCGGAACAGGTCGACGATGCCCGCGGCCAGCGGCGCCTCGGGGCCGACGACGGTGAACGCGACCTTCTCGCGCTCGGCGAACGCCGCCAGGGTGTTCAGGTCGGTGATCGGCACGTTCATCAGGTTGCGCTCGCGCGCCGTGCCGCCGTTGCCCGGGGCGACGTAGACGACCTGCACGCGCGCCGAACGCGAAAGCCGCCACGCCAGCGCGTGCTCGCGGCCGCCGGAGCCCACGACGAGGATCTTCATGTGGCGGTCTCGTCGAATTCGGCGTTGGTGTAGACCTGCTGCACGTCGTCGAGGTTCTCGAGCGCGTCGAGCAGCTTCTGCATCTTCGCGGCGTCGTCGCCGGCGAGCGAGGTCTCGACCAGCGGCTTCATCGTCACCTCGGCGACGTCGGCCTTGAGCCCGGACTTCGCGAGAGCTTCCTTCAACGCAGCGAAACCGGCCGGCGCGCACACGACCTCGATGCCGCCTTCCTCGTCGGTGCCGACATCGTCGGCGCCGGCTTCGATCGCCACTTCCATGACCTTGTCTTCCGGCGTGCCGGGCGCGAACAGGAACTGGCCGCAATGCCTGAACTGGAACGCCACCGAGCCGTCGGTGCCGAGGTTGCCGCCGTTCTTCGAGAACGCGTGCCTCACTTCGGCGACGGTGCGCGTGCGGTTGTCGGTCAGGCAGTCGACGATCACCGCCGCGCCGCCGATCCCGTAGCCCTCGTAGCGGATCTCTTCGTAGTTCGCGCCTTCGAGCCCGCCGGCACCGCGCTGGATCGCGCGCTGCACCGTGTCCTTGGCCATGTTGGCCTCGGAGGCCTTGTCCATCGCCAGCCGCAGCCGGGGGTTGGCGGACGGATCGGGGCCGCCCATCTTCGCGGCGACGGTGATCTCCTTGATCACGCGCGTGAACAGCTTGCCCCGCTTGGCATCCTGGCGCCCCTTGCGGTGCTGGATGTTGGCCCACTTGGAATGCCCGGCCATTGCTTCCTCTCGTGGCGATCGCGCTTGCTGCGCAGGCGCTGCCGTGTTCGAATACCCGCATCGTGGAGCCCGACATTTTAGCATCGCCGCCATGCCCGAACCCCTGCTGATCGCCCGTCAGGGCGATACCGAGTTGCACCTGCTGCCCGCGATGGGCAACCGTCACGGCCTGGTCACCGGCGCGACCGGCACGGGCAAGACGGTGACGCTGCAGGTGCTCTCCGAACGCTTCTCGTCGATCGGCGTTCCGGTGTTCGCAGCCGACGTCAAGGGCGACCTCGCCGGCATCTCGCAGCCCGGGGCGCTGTCGCCCAAGCTCAAGGAGCGGCTCGAGCGGCTCGGCTACGCCACCCCCGCGTTCGCCGGCGCCCCGGTGGCGCTGTGGGACGTGTTCGGCGAGAAGGGCCACCCGCTGCGCGCAACCGTCTCCGACATGGGCCCGCTGCTGCTGTCGCGGATGCTCGGGCTCAACGAGACGCAGGAGGGCGTGCTTCACCTGGTGTTCAAGATCGCCGACGAACGAGGCCTGCTGCTGCTCGACGCGAAGGACCTGCGCGCGATGCTGCAGTTCGTCGGCGACAACGCACGCGAGTTCACCACCGGGTACGGCAACGTTTCGGCGGCGTCGATCGGCGCGATCCAGCGCGGCCTGCTGACGCTGGACCAGCAGGGCGCCGACCGCTTCTTCGGCGAGCCGATGCTGAACATCGACGACCTGATGCAGACCGACTCGCAGGGTCGAGGCGTCGTCAACATCCTGGCGGCCGACCGGCTGCTGAACGCGCCGAAGCTTTACGCCAGCTTTCTGCTGTGGCTGATGTCGGAGCTGTTCGAGCAGCTGCCCGAAGTCGGCGACCCCGACAAGCCGAAGCTGGTGTTCTTCTTCGACGAGGCGCACCTGCTGTTCGACGACGCGCCGAAGGCGCTGCTCGACAAGGTCGAGCAGCTGGTGCGGCTGATCCGCTCGAAGGGCGTCGGCGTGTTCTTCGTCACGCAGAACCCGATCGACGTGCCCGACACCGTGCTCGGACAGCTCGGCAACCGCGTGCAGCATGCGCTGCGCGCGTACACCGCGCGCGACCAGAAGGCGGTGCGCGCCACCGCCGAGACGATGCGCGCCAACCCGAAGTTCGACACCGAGAAGGCGATCACCGAGCTCGGCGTCGGCGAGGCGCTGGTGTCGCTGCTCGACGAGAAGGGGCGCCCGAGCGTGGTCGAGCGCGCGTTCGTCGCGCCGCCGGCGTCGCGGATCGGCCCGATCACCGACGCCGAGCGCGCCGCGCTGCTGCGCACGTCGCTGGTCGCCGGCATCTACGACAAGACGCAGGACCGCGAGTCGGCGTACGAGATGCTCAAGGGGCGCGCGGCGGCCGCCCCGGCCGGCAGCGGCCCCGGGGGCGCGGCGGGCGGTGAGCCGTCCGGCGGTAGCATCGGCGGCGCGCTGAAGGATGCGCTCGGCGGCGTGCTGACCGGCAGCGGGCGCAAGGACTCGGCGATCGAGGCGATGGCCAAGAGCGCCGCCCGCTCGATCGGGTCGTCGCT
>DAORSF010000398.1:0-2873 GCA_035443405.1 Burkholderiaceae bacterium
GCGGTCGGCTACACGACGAAGTCGCGCCGCGGCGGGCTGCCGAAGATGGTGCTGATCGGCGACGTCGTCGGTGACGACGACGAGGCGGTCGCACGCGCGACTTCCGAGGTGGTGCGCCTGGCCAACCGCCGCAGCGGCGAGGGCTTCGTCGCCGCGTCGGCCGACGCGCGCAAGGCGTTCTGGGCCGATCGCGCCCGCACGGCCGCGATCGCGCGCCACACCAACGCGTTCAAGATCAACGAGGACGTCGTCATCCCGCTCGAACGGATGGGCGAGTACACCGACGGGATCGAACGGATCAACATCGAGCTGTCGACGAAGAACAAGCTGGCGATGCTCGATGCGCTGGACCGGATGCTGGCGGACGAGGCGCACTTGCCGCGACCCGCGGTCGCCGGCCGCGACGACGCCGCCGGCGACGAGCTGACCGCCGAGCGCCGCCGGCAGGCGCTCGAGCTCGTCGCGGCGACGAGGCAGCGCTGGCGCTACCTGCTCGAGCGGATCGACGCCCCGCTGGCGCCGCTGCGCGACGAGCTCGCCGGCCTCGGGCTGGGGCACCTGCGCGAGCGGCTCGACCGGCTCGTGGAGCAGGAGCCGGACGCGACGCTGTTTCGTGCGCTGCAGGACCGCACGGTGCGCGTGTCGTGGAAGGCCGAGGTGCGCGCGCCGCTGGAGACGATCCTGTCGGGCCTCGCTTTTGCGCCGCTGCTCGACGCCATCGACGCGGCACACCGCAAGGTGCTGCGCGGTCGCGTCTTCGTGGCGCTGCACATGCACGCGGGCGACGGCAACGTGCACACGAACCTCCCGGTGAACTCCGACGACTATGCGATGCTCAAGGAGGCCGAGGCGGCGGTGGCGCGCATCATGACGCTGGCGCGCTCGCTCGACGGCGTGATCTCCGGCGAGCACGGCATCGGCATCACCAAGCTCGAATTCCTGACCGAGGCGGAACTGGCCGACTTCCGCGACTACAAGCGGCGCATCGACCCCACCGGACGCTTCAACCGCGGCAAGCTGCTCGGCGATCCGGCGCTGCCCGGAGACCTGCGCAACGCCTACACGCCGAGCTTCGGTCTGATGGGCGCCGAGTCGCTGCTGTTGCACGAGTCCGACATCGGGTCGATCGCGGACTCGGTGAAGAACTGCCTGCGCTGCGGCAAGTGCAAGCCTGCCTGCGCGACGCACGTGCCTCGCGCGAACCTGCTCTATTCGCCGCGCAACAAGATCCTCGCCACGTCGCTGCTGGTCGAGGCCTTCCTGTACGAGGAGCAGACCCGCCGCGGCGTGTCGATCCGCCACTGGGACGAGTTCTCCGACGTTGCCGACCACTGCACCGTGTGCCACAAGTGCCTGGCGCCGTGTCCGGTCGACATCGACTTCGGCGACGTGTCGATGAACATGCGCAACCTGCTGCGGAAGATGGGGAAGAAGAAGTTCAACCCCGGCAACGCCGCGGCGATGTTCTTCCTCAACGCGACCGATCCGGACACGATCCGCGCCACGCGCGCGGCGATGGTCGGCGTCGGCTACCGGGCCCAGCGCTTCGCCAGCGGCCTGTTCCGTCGGCTCGCGAAGGAGCAGACGCGCAAGCCCCCGGCGACCGTCGGCAAGGCGCCGCTGAAGGAGCAGGTGATCCACTTCGTCAACAAGAAGATGCCGGGCAACCTGCCGAAGAAGACGGCGCGGGCGTTGCTCGACATCGAGGATCACCGCTACGTGCCGATCATCCGCGACCCGCAGGCGACGACGGTCGACTCGGAGGCGGTGTTCTACTTCCCCGGCTGCGGCTCCGAGCGGCTGTTCTCGCAGGTGGGGCTGGCCACGCAGGCGATGCTCTGGCACGTCGGCGTGCAGACGGTGCTGCCGCCCGGCTACCTGTGCTGCGGCTATCCGCAGCGCGGCTCGGGCCAGTACGACCGCGCCGAGAAGATCATCACCGACAACCGCGTGCTGTTCCACCGCGTCGCCAACACGCTGAACTACCTCGACATCAGGACCGTGGTGGTCAGCTGCGGCACCTGCTACGACCAGCTGCAGGGCTACCAGTTCGACAAGATCTTTCCCGGTTGCCGCATCGTCGACATCCACGAGTTCCTGATGGAGAAGGGCGTGCGGCTCGACGGCGTGACCGGCGCGCGCTACATGTACCACGACCCCTGCCACAGCCCGATCAAGGAATACGCGCCGCTGAAGGTGGTCAACGCGCTGATCAACGACTCGCTGAATGGCCGGGTCGGGACGAATGACCGCTGCTGCGGCGAATCCGGCACGCTGGCGGTGTCTCGCCCGGACATCAGCACCCAGGTGCGCTTCCGCAAGGAAGAGGAGATGCGCCGTGGCGCCGACGCGTTGCGCGCGCTGCCGGGTGGCTTCTCCGGGCCGGTCAAGGTGCTGACCTCGTGCCCCTCGTGCCTGCAGGGCTTGTCACGGTACGAGGAAGACGCCGGGGTCGAGGCCGACTACGTCGTCGTCGAGCTTGCCCGTTACATCCTCGGCACCGACTGGCTGCAGGCCTACGTGCGCCGGGCCAACGACGGCGGCATCGAGCGCGTGCTCGTCTGACGCGGAGTGCGCAATTGAGCGGCGTCGGCCTCGCGGTTTCGAGTTGCCCGCTGTGCGACGGCGACGGCGGCCGGCTGCTGGTGCGCCGCGACGACTGGCGCGTCGTGCTGGCCGGCGACCCCGACTACCCCGCTTTCACGCGCGTGATCTGGAACGCGCACGTCGCCGAAATGAGCGACCTGCGCGCCGCGGAGCGCGACGAACTGATGCGCGTGGTGCTGGCGGTCGAGCGCACGCAGCGCGACCTGCTGTCGCCGGACAAGGTCAACCTGGCGAGCTTCGGCAACCTCGTCGCGCACCTGCACTGG
>DAORSF010000399.1:0-2871 GCA_035443405.1 Burkholderiaceae bacterium
GCGCGACCAGCTGCGCCAGCAGCTCCGCGACGCGCGTCCCGACGAGCGGCGCGGCGGCCGCGGGCGGCGACGCGACTGACACGACACCACGGGCTGCGCGGCCGGCCAGCTTCCCCCAGTGTCGTGAGCTGCGAACATGTCGCATCGAGATTCGAGCAGACGGTGATGACGTGCGGCCGATCCGCCGTGGCAGCTACCGGTTGGTCTCGACCCGCTTGCGCTTTGCCGTGCCCGCCCCGTTGCGACCCGTCTCGATGCCATATATTTGCAGCTTCCGACACCAGAATCCGCGCGTGAATCCAGACTTGTCCGTTCCGGGATCGCCCGACGCCGCCGGCGTCGGGCAAGCGAGGCTGCTCGCGCTGTCGACCTCCGGCGAATGGTGCTCCGTCGCGCTGCACGGCCACTTCGGCGGCGCCGACGACAGCGAATGCCTGTCCGAGCGACTGGGCGCAGGCCAGTCGGAACGAATTCTGGCGATGGTGCGCGAGCTGTGCGCCGGCGCGCGGATCGAGTTGTCGGCCCTGGACGCGATCGCGTTCGATGCCGGGCCCGGGTCGTTCACCGGCCTGAGGGTCGGCTGCGCGGTTGCGCAGGGCCTGGGATTCGCGCTGAATCTCCCGCTGATCGCGGTGGACGGGCTGGCCGCGCTGGCGTGGCAGCGCTTGCGCGCGAGTCGGCGCGGGGAGGGCGTCGTCCTGGCGGCGACCGACGCGCGGATGAACGAGATCTACGTCGCGATGTACCACGTGCGGTCCGGCGAATCGTCTGGTGCCCGTGCGCTCGCGGCTCGCGGTCGGGAGGAGAAGGTCGACGCGATTGCTGGCGCGGCGCCGCTGGTCGACGCACTGATCGCGCCGCGCCTGTGCCGGCGCGCCGACTGGCTGCACGAACTGGCGCAGTGCTGGACCGCGGCGCCCGGCGCGCCGCAGGAATCGCTTGCCGCTGAGCAGGTGCTGCTCGGTGGCAACGCGTGGCAGATGCCTGGCCTGCTCGACGAATGGGTCACGCATCACGCGCTCGTGACGCGGCCCGCCGTGCCTGGCGAGGACGAAGCCTACGTCCGGGCCGACGCGCTCGCCGAACTCGCGATGCGTAGCTGGCGCTCGGGCGCCGTGCTCGCTGCCGCGGCCGCCGCGCCGCGCTACGTTCGGGACAAGGTGGCGCTGGATCGCGACGAGCAGCGGGCGCTGCGCGAGCGTCGTGCCGCCATTGCGCGTGCCGCCGAGGGCCTGCACCGATGAGTGCGTTGCCGCGACCGCCCGCCCGGCCGTCGCCGGGGGCGGGGTTGCGCGTGCGGGCGATGCGGCGCGAGGACCTCGACGCCGTGGCGGCGATCGAGCGCGACGTCTACCCGTTCCCGTGGAGCCGCGGCAATTTCGCCGACTCGATGGCTTCGGGCTACGACGCCTGGGTGTTCGAGGGTGGCGACGGCACCGGCTCGGCGCTGCTCGGCTACGCCGTGGTGATGTGGATTCCCGACGAAGCGCATCTGCTGAACCTGAGCGTGGCGACGCCGGCGCAGGGCAGGGGCGCCGGCCGGGCGATGCTCGACTGGCTGATGCGCGACGCTGCGCGTCGCGGGGCGCGCGGGATGATGCTCGAGGTGCGCCCGTCGAACTTGCGGGCGATCGCGCTCTATCGATCGTGCGGCTTCGATCAGATCGGCGTGCGCAAGCGTTACTACCCGGCCGCCGACGGCGCGCGCGAGGATGCCCGCGTACTGTTCAGGAGGCTGGCCGATGAATGAGTCGCAACGTCGCGCCTACGCTGCGCTGGGGATCGGCCCGGCGTGGCGACTGCGGAGGGGCAACCTCGAAGCGCCCGGCCACCACGACGAAGGCCCGGTCCCCGCAGTCGCAAGCCCGGTCGATGCCGCAGCGCTCGTCGGCTCAGGCGACGCCGCGACGATGGACTGGCCGGCGCTGCGCGCTGCCGTGGCCGAGTGCCGCGCGTGCGCGCTGTGCGAATCGCGCAGCCAGACGGTTTTCGGTGTCGGCGACGAGCGCGCGAGCTGGATGGTGATCGGCGAAGCGCCAGGCGCGGAGGAGGATCGGCGCGGCGAACCCTTCGTCGGCAACGCCGGCAAGCTACTCGACCAGATGCTCGCGGCCCTCGGGCTGGATCGCGCGGGCGGCGTGTTCATCGCCAACGTCCTGAAGTGCAGACCGCCGCAAAACCGCGATCCCTCGCCGGAAGAGATTCAGTGCTGCGAGCCGTGGCTGCGGCGCCAGATCGTACTCGTCGCGCCGAGGGTCATCGTCGTCGCGGGGCGCATCGCCGCGCAGGCGCTGCTGCGCACCGACGCGTCGATCGCCAGCCTGCGCGGACGCGTGCACGCGTATCGGGATGGAGGGCGTGCGATCCCCGTCGTCGTGACCTACCACCCCGCGTACCTGCTGCGCAACCAGCCCGACAAGTCGCGCGCCTGGGCCGACCTGTGCCTGGCGCGCAAGGTGCACGACGGCGCCGGTGCCGCCGGCGGCTAGTGCTTGCTTTGTCCGATCAGCGCGACCGAGTCGAAGACGCGCTGGTTGGCGTTGTGCAGCCGCATCACCGCGAGCATCATCAGCGCCACGAAGGAGCCGAAGATCACGATAACGATGTTGACGCCCAGTTCGAGGCGCACCAGCAGCGAATAGAGCCCGAGCATCAGCAGGATGTTGAGGTTCTCGTTGAAGTTCTGCACGGCGATCGAATGTCCGGCGCTCATCAGCACGTGGCCGCGGTGCTGCAGCAGTGCGTTCATCGGCACGACGAAGAAGCCGGCCATCGCGCCGATCAGCACCAGCAGCGGGAATGCCAGCAACTCGCTGGACACCAGCGTCATCACCGGCACCACCACGCCCATCGCGACGCCGACCGGCAGCA
>DAORSF010000400.1:0-2858 GCA_035443405.1 Burkholderiaceae bacterium
GAGACCGACATGACCCGCGCGCTCAACGAACAGCAGACCGCGGCGCTGATCGGGCAGGTGCCCGCCGGCCGCTTCGGGCAGCCGGAGGACGTCGCCGCCGCGGTCGCGTTTCTCGCTTCTCCGCAGGCCGGCTACATTACGGGCGTCACGCTGCACGTTAACGGTGGAATGTACATGGAATGATCGTGCGATCGCCGCAGTTCGCCGCGGTTCGCGCTGGGCCGGCCGATCCGTGCGGCCTAGGCGCGACGGCCGCAGCGTGGCGAAACACGAAGTGCTATACAATCCCGGCCGCGTCGGCACGCTCGGTCGTGCCGGCTCGGGTGGCCACGTGAGAGCAGAGCAACAGGGGAGCCCTGAATGGAAAACATCGAACAGCGCGTCAAGAAGATCGTGGCCGAACAACTCGGCGTCAACGAGGCCGACATCAAGAGCGAATCGTCGTTCGTCGACGACCTCGGGGCCGACTCGCTCGACACCGTCGAACTGGTCATGGCGCTCGAGGACGAGTTCGAGACCGAGATCCCTGACGAAGAGGCCGAAAAGATCACGACGGTCCAGCAGGCGATCGACTACGTGAAGTCGCACTCGAAGGCCTGACGGTCCCGACGCGCAGCCGGCCGTCGCGGCCGTCGCGCCGTCGGAAGAGGGTCCGCCCCGGGCAAGGAGCATTCAGTTGAGCCGGCGTCGTGTCGTGATCACCGGACTGGGCGTCGTCAGCCCGGTCGGCAACGATGTCCCGACCGCCTGGGCGAACCTGGTCGCCGGGCGCTCGGGTATTTCGGCCATCAGCCGCTTCGACGCCTCGGCGTTTCCGACGCGAATCGCCGGCGAGGTGCGCGGCTTCGACGTCGCGCAGTACATGCCGGCGAAGGAAGCGCGCCATTTCGACACCTTCGTGCACTACGGCATCGCCGCCGGGCTGCAGGCTCTGCGCGACAGCGGCCTCGAGGTCACCGACGCGAACGCGGAACGCATCGGCGTCATCATCGGTTCGGGCATCGGCGGTCTGCCGCTGATCGAGGAAACGCACACCGAACTGGTCAACCGCGGCCCGCGGCGGGTGTCGCCGTTCTTCGTGCCCGGCTCGATCATCAACATGATCTCGGGCCAGATGTCGATCATGGCGGGCCTCAAGGGCCCGAACTACGCGATCGTCAGCGCCTGCACGACCGGGCTTCACTGCGTGGGCGACGCGGCGCGCATGATCGCCTACGGCGACGCCGACGCGCTGCTGGCAGGCGGCTCGGAGGCGACGATCTCGCCGCTCGGGCTCGGCGGGTTTTGCGCGGCGCGCGCCTTGTCGGTGCGCAACGACGATCCCGCAACGGCGAGCCGGCCTTGGGACCGGGACCGCGACGGTTTCGTGCTCGGCGAAGGCGCCGGCGTGATGATGCTCGAGGAGTACGAGCAGGCGAAGCGCCGCGGGGCGCGCATCTACGCCGAAGTCGCCGGCTTCGGCATGAGCGCCGACGCGCATCACATCACGGCCCCCGACATGGACGGTCCGCGCCGCTGCATGCTGGCGGCGCTGCGCGATGCCGGGGTGGCGCCCGACCAGATCGACTACCTGAACGCGCACGGTACCTCGACGCCGCTCGGCGACAAGAACGAGACCGATGCGATCAAGGCCGCTCTCGGCGGCGGCGCCGCGCGCAGGGTCGTGGTCAATTCGACCAAGTCGATGACCGGCCACCTGCTCGGCGGCGCGGGCGGCATCGAGACGGTCTTCACGGCGCTGGCGGTGCATCACCAGGTGTCGCCGCCGACGGTCAACATCTTCAACCAGGATCCCGAGTGCGACCTGGATTACTGCGCCAACACCGCTCGGGAACTCCCGATCGCCGTGGCGATGAAGAATTCGTTCGGCTTCGGCGGCACGAACGGCACGCTGGTGCTGCGCCGCGTCTGATCCACCGATCCGGCTCCGCGGACGGCGCCGATGTCCTTCGCCTTCGAGATCGAGGCCACGCCGAATCGCGAACTGCTGGTGCTGCACGCCGGGTCGGTCGCGCTGGCCGCGGCCGGTTTCGGTCTGGCGGGCTGGCTTGCCCCTCCCGCGTTGGGGCTCGGGCTGGTTGCGGCCGGGGTGCCGGCCTGCTGGCTGGCGTGGCACCTCGGTGATCGTGCGCTTTCGTGGGGCCGCCTCGCGGTCGACGAACACGGCGACGCGAGCTGGCATCCTGCCGGGTCGGCTGGGACCGGCGGCGCGCAACGCGTCAGGATCGAACGCTGGTGCACGACCGAGCGGCTGGCGTGGGTCGAATTTCGCGCGGACGGCGAGCATCGTCGACGCGACGTGCTGTTCGTGCGCGCCGGCTGCGACGCACCGCGATGGCGTAGCCTGCGCACGTGGCTGATCTGGCTGGGGCGGGGCCCTGCTTGAATTCGAGGGGCGGGCGTCCCATTTGCCTTGCCAGGGCCCGTTCCGGAGAATCGTTGAGGGGTGATACGTCGATGAACAGAATCATGCTGGCCTTGTCGCTGAGTCTCGCCGTGCTGGTCGGCGTCTGGGCGCCCCCGCAGGCGGTGGCGCAGGTTCGCCAGCTCCCCGATTTTGCCGACCTGGTGGAGCGGGCGGCGCCGGCGGTGGTCAACATCCGGACCACCGAGCGCGCGCGCAGCGACCGCGCCCAGCTGCCGCAGTTCCCGATGCCCGAAGGTCTGGACGAGAACGACCCGTTCTACGAGTTCTTCCGCCGCTTCTTTCCGCCGCGCCAGTCTCCTGGACCGTCACCGCGGGGCAGGGGTCCCGGCGACGAGGTTCCCCGCGGCGTCGGCTCGGGTTTCGTCATTGCGAACGACGGCTACGTGATGACCAATCACCACGTCGTCGACGGCGCCGACGAGATCTACGT
>DAORSF010000401.1:0-2827 GCA_035443405.1 Burkholderiaceae bacterium
GGCGCAGCGTTGCGCCAACCCGTCAGCGTCCAGCCCGAGCAGGTTGACGATCTCGGTCATCGTTGGGCCGTCGAAACAGGGTCTCCCGCGAGCTTAACGCGAATGAACATCCAGCGTCGCAAAGAAGAAGGCCAACTCGGCACGCGCCGTGTCGATCCCGTCCGAGCCGTGCACCGCATTGGCGTCGATGCTGTCGGCGAAGTCGGCACGGATCGATCCCGGAGCCGCCTTCCTGGGATCGGTGGCGCCCATCAGGTCGCGGTTCTTCTGGATCGCGTTCTCGCCCTCGAGCACCTGGATCATCACCGGTCCCGAGGTCATGAAATCGACCAGGTCCTTGTAGAACGGCCGCTCCTTGTGCACCGCGTAGAAAGCCCCCGCCTGCTCGCGCGACAGATGCATCATGCGCGCTGCGATGATCTTCAGGCCGGCGCCTTCGAAGCGCGAATAGATCTGGCCGATGACGTTCTTGGCGACGGCATCCGGCTTGATGATGGAGAGGGTCCGTTCGACAGCCATTTGGGTTCCCGAGGGTCGGAAGTGGTGGAGAGTGGGTCGGGCCGGCCGGGGCGCCGGGACGGAACCCGGGCTTCCCCCAGTCTTTCAAGGGCGCCTGCCTCAGCAGAAAATCCAGCAAAATGAGTGACTTGAATCACTTAATTATGCCAGTTTCTCAGGAGTTTGGGCAACTTGTAAGTTTAGCATAGCCAGGTGACAAACGCTCTGTACCTGCCAATTGCCGACTGGCATGATGCGGGGGCAGAAATCACTTCCGTGGAGGCTACACGCATGGCATACGAGCAAAACCAACTGGGCGCGCGAGGCTTCGGCGCGACGGGCGGCGTCCTCACGGCCGCGACCCGCAACCGGGTGCTGCGCAACACCTACTGGCTGCTCGCGCTCTCGATGGTGCCCACCGTGCTGGGCGCCTGGATCGGCGTTCAGACCGGCTTCAGCTTCTTCGCGGGCAGCCCGTTCATCGGCCTGGTGTTCTTCCTCGCCGTCGCATTCGGCTTCTTCTTCGCGATCGAGCGCTTCAAGAACAGCGCCATCGGCGTCGCGTTGCTGCTCGGCTTCACGTTCTTCATGGGCCTGATGCTGTCGCGGTTGATCGGCGCCGTGCTCGGCTTCTCCAACGGCGCCAGCCTCGTGATGACCGCGTTTGGCGGCACCGCCGCGATCTTCGCCGTGATGGCGACCGTCGCGACCGTGTCCAAGCGCGACTTCAGCGGCATGGGCAAGTGGCTGTTCATCGGCTTCATGGTCGTCTTCGTCGCAGCGATCGCGAACATCTGGCTGCAGATGCCGGCGCTCACGCTGACCATCTCGACGCTGGCCGTGCTGATCTTCTCGGCGTTCATCCTGTACGACCTGCAGCGCGTCGTGAATGGCGGCGAGACCAACTATGTCACCGCCACGCTGTCGGTCTACCTGAGCGTCTACAACGTCTTCAGCAACCTGCTGGTGCTGCTCGGCATCTTCGGCGGCGACCGCGAGTAACCCGCGCCCGCCCCACCCCTCCCTCTCCAAGGGCCGCCCGCCGGGCGGCCCTTTGCGTTTTCGGCGTGACCGCCCGGCCGCATCGCCGGGCCGGTAGCGAGGTCGCGGGGCGGCGTGCGGCCGGCCAGCCGGGCCACGCAGGCGCCTCGCGCCGACGTCGGCAAGCCGAGCGCCACCGAAAGCAACATGGCGGGACCCGACGCCGTCGGGCGCGCAGCGCCCGTCGGCCGCGGGTGCCATGTTGCGAGGTGGGCGAGGGAAGCCCCGCGCAGCGGGGCCGCAGCCGTGGGCGGCGCGAGGCGCCTGCGTGGCCCGGCTGGCCGGCCGCACGCCGCCCCGCGACCCCGCGGCCTCGCTACCGGCCCGGCGATGCGGCCGGGCGGCCACGCCGAAAACGCAACGGGTTACCCGACGGCCGGCTCGAACACCGCCATGGATTCGACGTGCGAAGTCTGCGGGAACATGTCGATCGCCCCCGCCGCCGTCAACTCGAACCCGCCCTGATGCACCAGGATCGCGGCATCGCGCGCCAGCGTCGCCGGATTGCACGACACGTAGACGATCCGGCGCGGCCTGGCCGGCTCGCCGGCGAGCACCTTCGCCACCTCCAGCGCCCCTTCGCGCGGCGGATCGACCAGGATCCGGTCGAAGTGCCCGAGTTCGCGGAACCCGGCAGCCCCGTCTTCGAACAGGTTCGCCGTCCGGAACAAGGTCCGGGCGTCGAGCCCGTTGAGCACTGCGTTGTCGTGCGCGCGTCGGGTCAGCGTCGCGCTGCCCTCGACGCCGACCACCTCGCGCGCCCGGCGCGCCAGCGGCAGCGAGAAGTTGCCCAGGCCGCAGAACAGATCGGCCACGCGCTCGCCCGGTTGCGGATCGAGCAGGCGCACCGCACGCGAGACCAGCACCTCGTTGATCCGGTGGTTCACCTGCGTGAAGTCGGTCGGGCGAAACGGCATCGTGATGCCGAACCCCGGCAAGCGGTACGCGAGTTGCGATTCGCCGTCGCCCGCGGCGGCACGGCCGTCACTGGTGCACAGCAGCGCGATCGAGTCCGGACCCTTCGGCTGCAACCACAATTCGACGCGCTCGCGCGCGGCGAACCGCAACAGGAGTTCCCGATCGCCGTCGCCTGGCGGCTCGAGCACCCGGAGCACCAGTGCGACGATCAGGCCTTCGCCGGCTTCGCCGATCGCCACCTCGATCTGCGGGAGGCGCTCGCGCAGGCTCAGTGCGCCCACCAGGTCGCGCAGCGGCAGCAACAGGTCGGACACCCGCGGCGGCAGCACGTGGCACTCGCGCATGTCGGCCACGTAGCTCGAGCCGCGCT
>DAORSF010000402.1:0-2814 GCA_035443405.1 Burkholderiaceae bacterium
TGAAGCCGGTGTTCAGGCGTGACAGAACCTCACCGATGCCGTAGGCACCGACCATGACCAGCAGGAACTCGATACCGTCGAGCAGGAACGGCTGGCCGAACGCGAAGCGCTCGGCGCCGTAGATCGCGTCGACGCCGACGGTGGCGATCAGCAGCCCCATGCAGAGGCTGATCAGCGAGTTGACCACCGAATCACCCGACAGCGCGACGACGCTGACCAGGCCGAAGAACACGATCGCAAAGAACTCCGGCGACGAGAAGCTCAGTGCGATGCGCGCCACCGGCTCGGCCATCGCCACCATCATCACCGCCGCGGCCATGCCGCCGATGAACGCGGCGGCGAGCGACCAGCCGAGCGCCTTGGCCGCCTGGCCCTGGCGCGTCATCTCGTAGCCGTCCCACAGCAGCGGCACGTCCATCGGCTCGCCAGGAATGCGGAACAGGATCGACGTGATCGCGCCTGCGTAGGTGCCCGACGCGTACATCGCGGTGAGCAGGATCAGCGCGGGCGCAACCCCCATCTTGTAGGTGAAGGGCAGGGCCAGCACGACGCCCATCACCAGCGTGAGTCCGGGCAGCACCGCCACGAGCATTCCGAGCACCAGCCCGATCAGCAGCACCAGGAAGTTGACGGGCGTGAGCACCGTTGCGATCCCGCCCAACAAGAGCGCCAGTACGTCCACGGCGCGCCTCCGTCAACTCACGCCGAGCAGGCGCAGCAGCGCGAGCGACAACTCGCGGAACGGCCCCGCACCGAGCGGCAGCGAGATGTAGGCGACGCGCATGAACATCACGATCAGCACGAAGCTGCCGGCCAGCCCGATCGCGGCGGCGACCAGTGGGCGCCTGAACCCGCCGATCAGGATGAACGCGGTGAGGAATGCCGCGGTCGCCGCGAAGAAGCCGAGCCAGTCGACAGCCAGTGCGAAGCCGGCGATCGCGACGATGCCTGCCAGCAGCCGACCGGGCGTGCTGCCTTGCGGCTCGGGCGGCGCCGGAGCACCCGGCGCCGCTTCCGCGGGAGCGGCGTCGGCAGGGCCGCGGTCGAGCGCGCCGGTCAGGCCTTCGGCGGTGAAGGTCGTTTTCACCACCACGCGCTTGACGATCTCGTAGACGCACAGCGCGGCCATGATCACGATGATCAGCTTCGGCCAGAACTCCGGCCCGATGCGCCGCCCGCCCTCGGCGCCCCGCGTGTCGATCTGCAGCGCCGACCAGTACAGCAGCGCCGAGATCGCCAGCATGACGACGTGCGGCAGCAGTCGCCGCAGGCGGTGGGTCATCGCGGGGCTCCGGCGCGGCTTCGGCTCAGGACTTCGCCGGCATGTTGCTCTCGATGCGCTTGAGCTCGCCCTCGAAGAACGCCGCCGACTGCGCGGCCGGGATGTAGCTGTCCGCGAACGCGAGTTCGTCGACGAGGTACTGCTTGAAGTCGTCGCTGCGCGCGACCTTCTCGACGGCGGCTGCGAGCGTGGCGACGTGCTTCGGATCGGTGCCGGCCCGCATCACGATGGCGCGGAACTGGCTGATCACGATCGGGAAACCCGAGTCCCTGGCCAGCGGGATGTCGGTGTAGCCGGTCTGCGGCTGGTCGGCGAAGAACGCCAGCGGGCGCATCTGCTTGTTCGTCAGGAACGAGCGTACGTCGCCGGCCTGCTCGATGACCACATCCGCGTGGCCGCCCAGCACCGACGTGTAACGCTCGCCGGGTGCGGCGAACGGCACGACGCGGAACTTGTGGCCCTTCGCGTTCATCTGGTTGATCAGGATCTCGTCGACGCTGCCGAAGCCGGTGACGCCGACCTTCAGCTCGTTGGTGCGCGCGTCGGCCAGCAGCTCGGCAAAGTTCTTCCACCTGGCGTCGGCCTTCACGAACAACCCGCTCGGCTGGCGGATCATCACCCCCAGCGGCGTGATGTCCGACAGCTTCCAGCGGCCTTTTCCGCCGGCCAGCGACGCGAGCGTGTCGCCGATGAAGATGCAGATCGTGTGGCCGTCGGGCGGCGCCGACAGCATCTTGGCCGTGCCGGTGTTGCCGGTCGCGCCGGCGACGTTGAGCACCGGGATCGACACCTTCAACTCGGACTCGAGCAGCTTGCCGGCGCGTCGCGCGAGCTGGTCGGCGCCGCCGCCGGCGCCCCACGGCACGACGAATTCGATCGGGCGCGACGGGTACTTGTCCTGTGCGCGCGCGAGCGGATGCGCGAGCGCGAGCGCGCCCGCTGCGGCGAGCAACGTGCGGCGCGACAGGTCGGGCGCATTGGGTGAGTCGGGTGCGTCGGGGCGGGCAGGGCGATTCACGGTACGCATGGTTGTCTCCTCGTCGGTGCGGCCTGCATGGCGTGGCCCCCCGGGGCGAGCCTCTTGGGCGAAACGACGGGCCGTCGCTCCCGGGGGTCTGCGAACGATGTTATTGCCGATCGCGATGCAGCGGAGTCCCGAATAGCGTATTTTGCGTTGCAGGAAACCCGGGAGCAGCCATGGAAAGCAACCAGGCCAACGCGGCGGCCGTGCGCGCCTTCCGTGTGCTCGAAGTGGTCGCCGAGCACATGGACGGGTGCACGCTCACCGAGATCGTCGACGCGATCGCGTTGCCCAAGCAGACCGTGCATCGCCTCGTGGGGCAGCTGCAGCGCGCGGGCCTGCTGATGCGCGAACCCGCGGGCCGGAGGCTGCAGCTCGGCTTGCGCGTCGAGCGCGTCGCGATCGACGCGCTGATGCACGGGCCGGCGCGCCAGGCGCGGCGCGCGATCCTGCAACGGCTCGTCGACACGATCGGCGAGACCTGCAACCTCACCGCGCTGTCGGGCACCGA